>JANNTF010000709.1:0-1819 GCA_031403455.1 Alphaproteobacteria bacterium
CTGACGATTGAGGCCGTAGCGACCAATTCGTCGAGCAGTGCCATGGTTGCGTGACCGGAACACGCAAACGGATTCAGGACGGCTTTCTCGGAGTACTTGAGAAGCAACGCCGGATTCAGCTTTGCGATATTCACCTGACCCATGGTCCAGCTGCCGAATTTCCGCTCGGAGATCTCTTCATAGATCAGGATCCGTACATTCAGGTTTCGGTCGTCGCGAACAATCGCGTTGAAGAGTTCGCAGACTTCATCGCGACCGCCTTCGATCACCTGGATGAAAATGTCGTCGACGAAGCAGAGCATGCCAGTGATGCCCTGCCGAGGATTGTTCTTCCTCGATTGCTCCAGAATGGAATCCACCACGGACGAGACCAGCGGAGCTGCTGCGCGGCTCGCGTAAAGACAACGGACGAGCATTGGACCCTCAATCCTTGAGATTGATGAGAGAAAGGAATTCTCGGCGCAGCGAAGGATCTTTGAGAAAGGATCCACGCATCACGCTATTGATCATCTTGGAGGCGGTATCTTTCACCCCACGCCAGTGCATGCAGAAGTGATCTGCCTCCATGACTACAGCCAGGCCATCTGGAGTCACCTTATTCATGAGCAGCTCCGCCAACTGCGTAATGGCCTCTTCCTGAATCTGCGGTCGACTCATGATCCATTCGGCGAGTCGGGAGTATTTCGACAGACCGATCAGATTTGAGTGCTCATTGGGCATCAGCCCGATCCACAGCCGTCCCATGATGGGACAGAAATGGTGACTGCAGGCGCTACGCACCGTGATCGGCCCGACGATCATGAGCTCGTTGAGGGAGCCGGCATTCGGGAATTCGGTGATTCGCGGCGCCGGCATATAGCGTCCACGAAACACTTCGGTCAGGTACATCTTCGCAACGCGGCGGGCGGTATCCTGGGTGTTGTGATCGCTCTCCGTGTCGATTACGAGGCTTTCAAGCACCCCGCTCATCTTGCCTGCCACCTCATCGAGGAGTGCGTCGAGTTCGCCGGGCTCGAGGAATTCGGAAATGTTGTCGTTGGCGTTGAAGCGTTGTTTCGCGGCGAGGATTCGCGCACGGATCCTCGCCGACACAGGCAGAGGCTCACCGTGATCGGCATGCTGCGTAGGTTCGCTCATAATCACCGGCCGTTAGTTGGTCGAAGACGAGAAAGTAACAGATCGAAGCCTTCGACCGTGAATGCGTCGATCAAGCTTCACGGTAAGGCGTTTAACCCGATATTCCCCAGATGACCGGTCGATCTGACGCCGTGCGGGAACAATAGGGCTGCCTCAGGCAAGGGAAAGAGCAATAACGCCATATTTCGCCTGTGCCCGCTCAAAACCCCGACCATGGCGGAGCGCTTGGGCGGTTTCGCATCCCTGCCGTAGCATCGCGTGCATCATCGCGCTTCTCTCCGCCGTCGGCTCCCTGATCTCATAACGCCTGCGCAACTGCGCAGATCTCGAACTCGAGGTCATCGCCCTGCAGCATCAGATCCAAGTCTGGGGCTCGGTGAAAAGCCGCAATGAATTATGGTCATCTTGCCGTAGATCCAACTGGGTCGGAGAGACGTAAAGGTTCATGAGCTGGCGATTGCTTTGCAACGATATGAGCGGGCACAGCCAAAGAACCTGTTTTCAGTGCAAGGGAGGGCCCACACCATGATTGCAAGCACCAGGAACTATATCGCATATGCGTGGAACTTCATATTCAATCACGAAGTTAGCCCACTTCGTAACATTCCCGACGTAGCCATTCGTCATTATGTTTTGCAGGCGTTGGGATTGATGTGGGCAATTAGTTTTTCGCTTGCAATCG
>JANNTF010000710.1:0-5933 GCA_031403455.1 Alphaproteobacteria bacterium
GGCGCCGAGACGCCGACCTCGAGCCTGAAGGGTCTCCGCGTCTACGTCGCGCAGAGCGACATGCCGCCGGCGGAAGTCCCGCCGCCACCGTCGCCGCGCATGTATTGGACACGACGTGGCATCGCGCAATGGTTGGTCGAGCGGCTCGCCGAGGACGTACCGACACTCGTCGGCATCGACCACGGCTTCTCGTTTCCGCTGCGCTACTTCGAGGTGCATGGGCTGACGCCGGACTGGCCCGCTTTCCTCGACGATTTTCAGCGCCACTGGCCGACCGACGGAAACATCTATGTCGATTTCGTCCGTGACGGTCTCGTCGGAAATGGCGCGGCGCGCCAAGGCAGATCCCGCTGGCGACGATTGACCGAAGCGCGCGCCGGCGGCGCCAAATCGGTATTTCACTTCGACGTGCCGGGATCGGTAGCGAAATCCACGCATGCCGGAATTCCGTGGCTGCGTTTCATTCGCCGGCAACTCGGCGATCGCGTCCATTTCTGGCCGTTCGATGGCTGGGAGATTCCGGCCGGACGCTCGGCCATCGCCGAGGTCTATCCGACGCTCTGGAACCGATCATTCGCCGACGAGGGTCGGACCGGTGACCAGCACGACGCTTACAGCACTGCCGCTTGGCTCTCTCGCGCCGACCGGAGCGGCAGCCTCGCCGCGTTCATGAGGCCGAACTTGACGCCGCCCGAGCGCGCCGTGGGCCAAGTGGAAGGCTGGATCTTGGGTGTGCCTGGGTTGATGCGCGAGAGTCATGACTGATGCGTGGCCGTAAACGGTCTCCGGGCGCTCAACGACGAAGAGCTTTCCCGTCAGACATGGACGAACCGCTCGACAGACACCGAACCCGCCGCACGTAGAAGCTGCGCTGCGGAATTTCCTAAACTCCCCCGCGCGATCACGTTCGAGTGTCAGCTTGGACGGCAGAGATCGTCCCGAGGGGGGCGATTGGCAAAGCGCAGTGCGCGGAGTTGTTTTCGGCGGAGGCGACGGGGCGGAAGTTCGGCGACGGCGCTTCGCCGCTCCACCGTGTCGGTGACGCGCGCCGTCGGTAACTCTATTCGCCCTTTGATCCTAGCCGGTGCGTCAATCCTGATTGGCACACATCCGGCGCCAGCGGCGAAGGCGCTCTGACCAGCTACGTGATCAAGGGTGGCGCTACTTCTGCCGCCGGCGCCTACGATCTCGCGCTTCCGAGCATTGTCGTGATCCACGGATGGCAGCTCTTGAACATTCAGATCAGCCAGCCCTACTTGGGCGCGGCGCGCTCGATCAGCGTGATCAGGTCGGCGACCATGCCGAGCCGCGCCGCTACGGGCGCTTCGGCGGGGCGGATGGCGATCTTCACGCCGAGGAAATCGAGCTTGGCGCCGTCCGTCGCGGCCAGCGCGCGTTTGATCGCGTCCTCGGTCATCAGGGAGCCTGATGCGGCATGGCTGATGCCGGGCGCCGGCGCGTGGGGCATGTGCGTGTCCTGCCAGGCGCCATAGGGCGTCGCCTCGCCGGATGCGCCGGAGAAGATGATGCCGGCCAGCGCGCCGGCGTCGCGGGCTTGCGCGATGTGCGCCACCGCGGTCTCGACCTTGTGGGTCTCCAGGACCGAGCGGCCCCAGTTGATGTTGATGCCGATCGGGGTTCGCGCCGCGTGATTCGCCTTGGCGATGGCCGCGAGCTCGTCGGTGAGCGACAGGAAGCCCTTGTGCTGCGGATGGCCGGCGCGGAACGCGTCGCAATGCTCGATCACGATGCGCGCACCCTGCCAGTCCCAGGCGGCGAGGTCGCTGAGCGACTCCGCGAAGGCCGCTGCGGCGCCGGTGCCGCCCGCTGGTCCCTGGCTCGGCGCGGATTGCACTTCCACGGCGATGACGGCGTTGCGGCCGACAGCGGAATTGAGCCGCTTGATCGCGGCGTTCGCGCTGCGCGCCATTTCGAGCGCGGCCTTGCGGCCAGCTTCATCCGTCGAGGCGAGTCCGAAATGCTTGTTCGTGCCCAGAATCCCCATCGTGCCGGGGATCAGCGTGACGACGAAATCCCAATCCTTCTTCACATTGCGCAGCAGCCAGGCCTCGTCGTGGCGATGCAGCGTGCCGGTGAACGGCACCTCGAGCCCGCGCACGGTCGGCGATGCCTTCAGCCCCTCGTACAACTCTCGCTCGGCAGGCTCGTTCCAGGCATCGCCTGCGGGCGAAATGGCGTAGGCACCGACGAGGTAGCGCATGGGACGACCATCCAGAGGTGAGAGTGCGACGGGCAGAAATCGATGACCGTGAAGCTATCAGGAATTCACGACCTGCCAAATCCGTCGCGCCGTCA
The DNA here is from genome assembly GCA_031403455.1 of Alphaproteobacteria bacterium. Classification (GTDB taxonomy): domain Bacteria; phylum Pseudomonadota; class Alphaproteobacteria; order CACIAM-22H2; family CACIAM-22H2; genus CAIOSQ01. Next base: position 2,317 of record JANNTF010000710.1, read on the forward strand.
CGTCCCCTCCTAGTCGCGTTCCGCGACCAGGAGGAGGTGTGCGTGAGTGCTGCGCTAGCCACGGCGCGCGGTGACGCGCACGGATCGTCGTGCGGCGGCGGTGGCGCCGATGGCGCTGGCGAGCAGCATCAGGCTCGCGGGTTCGGGCACCGCAGTCGCGCCAATGATGGGCGGCACATCGGGCGGCACGACGACGGGCGGCGGATCGACGATCACTGGTCCGCCGGCGGCGAGCGTGAAAGTCAGATCGTCGAAGGCTTCCTGCTGGGTGCGCACCTCGAACAGCGCGAGGCCGAAATTCTCGCTCGGCGCGAGCGCGAGGAGGTTTGCCGGCGCGGCGATGGCGTCGTCCGGGGCCTCGATGAAATCGATCACGCGATAGCGACCCGCCGTCGTCGTGGTGGCCAGCGCGATCAGACGGATCGGATTGGCCGTCTCCACCGTGTCGTCCGAGACCAGGGAGATCGACGCCAGCGCCTGGTCGAAGCTCATCAGCAGATCATTGGCCGTCCCGCCCAGTGCCGGCCCGGCGAGTTGTTCGCCCGAGATCGCCGATGCGTCGCGGTAGAGGCGCAGATCGGTGTTCTGATCGGTGAGCGTGATCGTGCCGCCGATCGCCACCGTGCCGGTCAGGCGCACGGTGCGAAACCGGACGCCTTGCGCGGCGAAGCTCTCGCCGCCGAGTTCGGCATTGGGTGTCGCGATCACCGGTGTTTCGAAATCGATCACGGCCGCCGCCGCATCGAGCGGCGCGAGGCTGGTCAGCGAGGCCGTTCCCGCCGCGAGGCCTGCAAGCATGGTCTTGAGAGTCTGGATTCTGCGCATCTGGTTTCCCTCCGGGTGACACAATTTGAAGTGGCACGAAGGTGATCGATGCACGTGCCGCGTTCAAAGCGGCAGCGGAGTTAGACCTTGGGCTGTCTTGGTTAAGCCCGGGATTACGCCGCGTGGGCGATCTCAGCCGAGTGCGCGCGTGATGGCGGCGGCCAGCGGCGCATCGTCCTCGGGCTGCAACACCTGCGGATCGATGGTGAGCACGCCGCGCGCGGTGTAGCGCTCCGACAGATGCGCCGGCGGATCGCCGTGCTGCAGCCGGCCGCTCAGCTCGATCGCCGTGCAGCCGGGTAGGGCCGCATCGATCGCGAGCTCGATCACGGGCACGCGGCCGGTGATGCTGGCCGGCACGATTCGCGTCGAGGCGCCGCGCACGCCGTCGAGCGCGCGCGCGATCGCCTGCAGGCGGTGCTCGAGCTCGGCATTGCTCACCGCATCGTCGGCCGTGACGAAGCGCTCGAGCGCGGTCAGCAGGCCGACGATCTCCTCCTTGCCGGCCTTGAAGCCGCGACCGAGGCCGTGATGCGGGACGCCCGTGAGTCGGCTGCGGTCGATGAGATCGGGCGGCGACCAGGTCTCCGGCGCGACGTCCATGTCGATCTGCTGCACCAGGGCGGCGCCGACGAGATCGCGCCGGCCCGCGAGAATGCCCGAGGCTTGCGGTCCACCGATCGCCTTGCCGCCGGAGAAGGCCACGAGATCGGCGCCGAGTTCGAGGAAGCGACGCAGATTGCTCTTCGGCGGCAGCTGCGCCGCGGCGTCGACGATCACGGGAATGCCGCGCGGCCGGCATACCGCGACGACGGTCGCGAGATCGCGCACGCTCTCGGCATTGGCCGCGAAGGCGAAAGCCGCGGTGAGCGGCGTGATCGCGGCCTCGATCTCCCAGGCCTCGAGGCCGCGCACGCCGGCACCCGTGCCGCGGTCGTTATGGCCGATATCGATCAGCCGCCCGCCCGCCGCGGCGAACGCATGCGCGTAGCCGGTGCGATGGGTGCGCGGGATCAGGATCTCGTGCGCGAAAGCTTCCGCATGCGGCAACGCCGCCATCTTGGCGACGTCCCAGCGCGTCATCGCCGCAGCGGCGCCCAGCGTGAGCGCGGCGGATGCGCCTGTCGTGATCAGGCCGGCCTCGGCGCCGGTATGGCGTGCGATGCTGCGGCTCGCCGCAGCCTGCAGCTCCGCGATATCGACCGAGGCGCGCGAGGCGGCGGCCATCGCGGCCATCACTTCGGGCGCCATCAAGGCGCCGCCGAGCCGCGTCAGCGTGCCCGCGGCATTGATGCGGCGCTTCACGCCGAGGGATGCGTAGATGTCGTTAGCGGTCATGGCGTGGTCCTGTCGCCTGGGCGGTGAGTGGAAGGGCTGCGCGTCACAACGCGAACCGCGCGCCGAGGCCGGCGATCGTCGCGCGATCGACATTGGCGATCGCGATGCGCAGATGATCCTGCTGGCCCGCGCCGAAATAACTGCCGGGCAGGCAGAGCACGCCGCGCTCGGTCGCCAGGCGCTCGGCAATCGTCAAAGCCGGTGTGCCCGGGAACGGATGCCGGACATAAGCGAAATATGCGCCCGATGAGTCGACGCGCCAACCCGGCACGGCATCGAGCATGTGTCCGAACGCGGCGCCGCGCTCGACGATCTCGCGCCGCGCGGCCTCGCGCCATGCGGCCAGCGCGTCGATCGCCCAGACCAGTGCGGCTTGCGCGGCGCGCGGCGCGCAGATCTGGAGATTGTCGAGCAATTTGGCGATCTGCGATGTCACGGCGGCGTCGGCGATCATCGCCCCGACGCGATGGCCCGGGATCGCATAGGCCTTGGAGAAGCTGTAGAGGCGGATGACGGTCTCGCGCCAAGCCTCGTCGGTGAAGAGCGCGTGGGCGCGCATATCCGCCTGCGGCAGGAAATCGGCATAGGTCTCGTCGAGGATCAGCCACAGCCCGCGGCGGCGGCAAAGTTCGGCGAAGCGCGCGATCGTCGCGGGCGGATAGATGGCGCCGGTGGGATTGTTCGGCGTGACCAGCACGATCGCGCGCAGGCGCGCATCGATCAGGCGCTCGGCCTCGTCCGGATCGGGGATGAATCCCGTCGCTGCCGCGCAAGGCAGGGCGCGCGGCTCGACGCCGAGCAGCTCGAGCGTGGTCTGATGGTTGAAATACCATGGCGTCGGCACGAGCACGGCATCGCCGGCTCTGGCCACCGTGAGCATCGCGACAAAGAAGGCCTGGTTGCAGCCCGCGGTGATCGCGACATCTTCCGCCGCGATGCGGCCGCCATAGCGCGCGGCGACGTGTCGCGCGAAGGCGGCGCGCAGCGCATCGTCGCCCGCGATGTCGCCATAGCGCGCGGTCTCGGCCGTCCCGGCCGCTTCGGCGAGCCGTGCGAGCAGTTCAGGCGGCGGTGCGCTGCCCGGCGCCGCCTGCGACAGATCGACGAGCTTGCCGTGCGCGCCGGCGTAGCGCCGCGTCCAGGCGCGCGCTTCGGGGATCGGCGGCGCATCGGTCTGCGCGAGCAGCGGATTGATGGTCGCCACGAATCAGCGCAGATGGCAGGCGACGAGCTGACCGTCGGCGAGCGGCTTGAGAAGCGGCTCCTCGGCGCGGCAGCGATCCATTACGAAGGGGCAGCGCGTGTGGAAGCGGCATCCCGAAGGCGGGTTGAGCGGCGAGGGCACGTCGCCCTCCAGCACGATGCGGCTGCGAGTCCGGGCCAGCACCGGGTCCGCCTCGGGCCGAGCGGAGAGCAAGGCGGCGCTGTAGGGATGGTGGGGCGCGTCGTAGATG
>JANNTF010000711.1:0-1827 GCA_031403455.1 Alphaproteobacteria bacterium
ATGCCGTCGCGGATCGGGAAAGCGAGGCCGGCACTCTTGCTGACGAGTTCCTGGCGTTCGCGATCGTAGGTCAGCGGCTGCTTGCTGAGCGGACAGACCAGCAGCTCGAGCAGCTTGGGATCGATGTCGTTGCCGCGCTCGGATCCAGTCATGGCCGCTTCCAATCTCAGTGCTTGGGCTGTTCGTCGCCGTTGCTGCGGTCCAGCGTCGCCATTTCCATCAGTGTCATCAGCGTCGTCGCCCGTGCGGTCGGGTCACGGGCTTCGAGCAGCGCCTGTTTCTCGTTAGCCGAGAACGGGCAGACCATGCAGAGCGTCGTGATGAGCCGATCATCGGGTGTCTCGGCGATCGTCTTCCAATCCGCCGAAATGTCGTTTGCCGCGAAGTACCGCTTGAGTGTCGACAGCAGCTTCGGCCGATTGAGGCCCTCGAGGTGCTGAACGTCGAGATCGCCGTGCCACGGCGCATGGTCGACGCGCATGCGCCGATAGCCGCGCCGGCCCTCAAGCTCTTCCTTGACGGTGAAGCGGCTGACCCCTGTCAGCGTGATCAGGTAGCGGTAGCGACCGTCCTCGTTCTCGTTGAAGCTCGTGATCTTGCCCAGGCAGCCGATCGGATAGAGCGCAGGCGGTTGCCCGGCGCGTCCCTCGTCGAGCGGCTGGACCATGCCGATCACGCGATGCGGCGCGCCGAGCGCGTCGTCGATCATCGCGACATAGTGCGGTTCGAAGATGTTCAGCGGCATGCGCCCGCGCGGCAGCAGGAGTACGCCGCTGAGCGGAAAGACCGGGATGATCTCCGGCAGCGGATCGCCGAGTGCGGGATCTGCAACCATGCCTACCTCCGGTCCGCGCGCGCGCGTCAAACGAACATCATCGACGATAGGCGCCGGCGCCCACCGACCGTCAGCGGATGCGTGGGTCCGAGCGCTTCCCAAAATTTGATCAGCTGCTTGCGCGCGGCGGCATCGTTCCATTGACGATCGCGCTTGAAGCTCTCCAGCAGCTGATCCATCGCCGCTTCCTGCTGGCCATCGGCGAACAGCGCGACGGCGAGATCGATACGCGATTGATGATCGCTCGGATCCTGGGCGATCTTCTCGAGCAGACCGCCGAGTTGACCCTTCGCTTTCGCGGCGCCGGCCGCGAGCTCGAGCTGGGCGATCACCTGCTGCACGTCGGCGGTCTTCTTGGCCTCGGCGGGCAGGCCGTCGATCAACGCTTGCGCCGCTTCGATATCGCCGCTCGCGATATAGCATTTGGCCAGACCGCACGCGGCCGGGACATTGCCGGCTTCGTGAGCCAGCACCTGGCCGTAGATCTCGCCCGCCGTCGCGGGGTCGCCGCCCTCGAGCGCCGCGTTCGCCTGTTCCAACGCCTGCTGGACGGGTGACGGACCGGCTGCGCCACCGAGGCGCTTCACGAACTGGCGGATCTGGCTCTCCGGCTGTGCGCCGACGAAAGCATCGACGGGGCGCCCGCCCTTGAAGGCATAGACCGCGGGGATCGATTGGACGCGCAGCTGTTGCGCCATCTGCGGATGCGCGTCGGTGTTGATCTTGACGAGCTTGACGGCGCCGTTGGCTTCCCTCCCCCTGGCAGCGAGAGGAAAGTCGTTGCCGCTTTTGCAGCGGCTCAAAGGCACAACCCCAGGCTGACACACCACCGTTCGCCCTAGTTTGCTCCGCCGCCATCGCACCGTGCTATGGTGCCCGATCGCATGCAGCAGATGCCGATGCAACACGGGACCGCTGCACCCCTGCCGAGAGTGAAATGTCGCTCGAAATCGTTCTGACCCTGCTTGCCATCGTCGTGCTGGTGCTGCTGT
>JANNTF010000712.1:0-24392 GCA_031403455.1 Alphaproteobacteria bacterium
AGCGTCTCCTGGGCCGATCGCTTTCCGGTCAGGAAGTCCGCGGCCTTCTCGCCGATCGCGTTGTGAATCAGGCCCATGGCGACGGTCGAGGCGTAGTTCGGCGCGCCGCCCATGGCCGAGCCGATCGCGCCGTGGGCGAGGCGGCCGGGGACGAAGCCCTTGATCAGCCAGACCGCGGCGTCGTTGTTCGCCTTGACCATCTGTTCGTCCATGCCCTCCATCGCGACGCGGAACGCCGCCTCGGCTTCGGCGTCGGAGATGTTGCGGGCGATGACGATGCCGTCCCACCACAGCGTCGTCGCCGGCTTGCCGCCCTTCGTTGCGGCGGGGGCCGCCGCCATCGCGATCTTGCCGGCGACCTGACTCTCCTTGGCATCGTCGAGCGCGGCGGCGCGCGACGCCCAGAGATTGGCGATCGCGATCTTGCCCTGCTGGAACTGCTTCTGCACGTAGGCGGATTCGGAGACGAGATACTCCGGATCCATGTAGGCCGTCAGGCGCTTCATCATCTCCAGCGCTTTGACGCCGGCCTCGCCGTTCACGCTCGGCATGTTGTCCGGCTTCACGAAGCTGCCGCCGAAGCCGAGGAACATGTTGTTGAAATCCTGCGCGAGGTCCCAGCCCGCCTTGAAAGTCCCGCCGAGCGGATATTGCACCTTGCCCGAGGCCTTGATCTTCTCGGCCGCCGCGAGGACCTCGTCCCAGGTCGTCGGCACGGCGATGCCCAGCTCCTTGATGATGTCCTCGCGATACATCAGATGTTGCGCGTTCACCATCATCGCCACGGCCATCACCTTGCCGTCGATGCGGATCAGCTGATTGGGTGTGAGCTGCTGGCCGTATTTCGCGATGAGGTCGTCGAGCGGGCGGATCGTGCTGGCGTTGATCAGGGGCGTGAGCGTGCCGTTCGCGACGCCACCGATCTGGTAGAGCGAAGGTCGCGCCGCGAAGGCCGTGGGCTGTTTGGTGCGGAAATTCTGATCGAGCTCGGACTGCATGTTGCCGCATTCGGCCATCGCCGCCGTCACGGCCTTCCAGGCCTCGAAGGCCGCCGTCAGTGACTTCAGCGGCGTGGCATTTTGGAACGCGCAGGCCGCGTACGCGGAAGTCGAGACCAGGAGCGAAAGCCCGAGGCCGGCAAGCATGGTCTTGAACATCATCGAATTTGTCTCCCTGTCTTCTTGATCGTCGGTTCTGGGTCGGTCAGTGCGGCGATTTCGCTGCGCCGTCTTCTGGAACGCGTTGGCCGCTCTTGCGGTCGAACAGGTGGCAGATCTCCGGCGCGACGCGGAAGGCGACGGGGTCGCCGATGCGGGCTCGAAAACTCTTGGCCGCACGGACGGCGACGAGCCCGTCACCCGTGCGCACCGTGACCATCGTCGCGTCTCCGAGCAATTCGACGCTGTAGATCGGCGCCGCGATTTCGCCGCGGCCATCCGCGGCGATGGTCGCGTCCTCGGCGCGGAAGCCGAGCGTGATCGGCCCGGCCGTCGTCGTCGCGAGACCCGGAATGCGGATCGCAGGTGCGGTGAACACGCCACCAACGATCTCGCCCGCGATCAGATTCATGGCCGGCGAACCGATGAAGCCGGCAACGAAGCTGTTGGCGGGCCGTTCATAGATCTCCGTCGGCGTGCCGACCTGCTGGAACTCGCCGTGATTCATCACCACGACACGGTCGGCGAGCGTCATCGCCTCGATCTGGTCGTGGGTGACGTAGATCGTCGTGACCTTGAGCGCGTGCTGCAGGTTCTTGATCTGCGCGCGCGTCGACACGCGCAGCTTCGCGTCGAGATTCGACAGCGGCTCGTCCATCAGGAACACCGCCGGTTCGCGTACGATCGCGCGGGCAAGCGCGACGCGCTGGCGTTGACCGCCGGAAAGCTCGCGCGGCCGCCGCTCCAGCAGCGGTCCGAGCTCGACCATGTCGGCGGCCTTGCGCACCCGCGCGTCATGCGACGCGCGATCGACGCGCCGCACCTTCAACGGAAATCGGATGTTCTCGTAGACGCTCATGTTGGGATAGAGGCCGTAGTTCTGGAACACCATCGCCACGTCACGGTCCTTCGGCTCCAGGTCATTGACCACGCGGCCGCCGATGCGGATCTCGCCCTCCGTCGGATCCTCGAGCCCCGCGATCATGCGCATCGTCGTCGTCTTGCCGCAGCCGGAAGGGCCGAGGAACACGACGAACTCGCGGTCCGCGATCTCGAGATCCACCGCGCGCACGCCATAGACCGCACCCCATCGCTTGGTGATGCCGCGCAACGAAACCTCGACCATGCCCAAGACCTCCCTGTCACCCGCGGCGCGGTCTTCTGGCTTCGCTTTCCCGCTCAGGTCGTTCTGAGATTGACGCAGGATGAATACGTATTCAAGGTTCGTCACCATTCTTCTGGCCTTTGAAGGCTCGCCGATGACTGACAGCCGCCGACGCGTCCTGGACACCCTGCGCCGCCTAGCCTCGCATGACGACGATGACGCGCGCCGCGCGCTCGATGACGCGACGACGGCCGAGAGTGCCTGGAGCGTCGCGCATCCGGTCGAATCCGCGACCGGTGCGCAAGCCGTCTGGCGCGACTGGCTGTCGCCGCTGCGCCGCGCCCTGCCCGGATTCATGCGCCGCGACGAGATCGTCATGGGCGGCACATCGCGCACCGGGTCGGGCGAATGGGTCGCCACGCTCGGCCATTATGTCGGCAACTTCACTGCGTCGCTGTTCGGCATCCAGCCGCATGGAAGGCTCTGCTTCCTGCGCTGCGGCGAATTCTATCGCCTGGAGAACGGGCGCATCGTCGAGGCGCGTATCCTTCCCGACCTCCTCGATCTGATCCTCCAGACGGGCCGCATGCCGCTGCCGCATCTGCTCGGCACGGAGATGCTGTTTCCCGGGCCGGCCACGCATGACGGCGTGCTGCCGGCGGGCCGCGAGCGGTCCGACCCCTCTGCCTCCCTGGTCGAAGCGATGCTGCGGGATCTGCGCGCCTTCGATCCGAGCAACTTTGCAAGCGCGGGCCAGACCGGCAAGGGCGGCTACTGGCACCACGACATGCTCTGGTACGGACCGGCCAGCATCGGCAGCAACTTCACCTACGAGGGATTCCAGCGCGACCACCGCATTCCGATGCTCACGGCGTTTCCCGATCGCGTCGGCGGCAATCACTACGCGCGATTCGGCGATGGCGACTATGTCTGCTCGGGCGGCTGGCCCTCGATGAAGATGACCCATCGTGGGCCCTATATCGGTGTTCCCGCGACGGATCGTCCGATGACGCTGCGCGTGATGGATTTCTGGCGGGTCGAGGGCGCGCAGATCATGGAGAACTGGGTGCTCCTCGACATGCTCGACCTGTTCCGCCAGATGGATGTCGATCTGATCGCGATGGCTGCGCGTGGCGAGCGGATCGCCCCGCCTTCGGGTGCGGTGCGATGACGATGCAGGGCTTCGATCCGGAGTTCACGGATCCCGTCGACTACATCGTCAAGATCACGCATCGCATCTGGGAGCAGCGCGGTGTCGGACTGATCCGCGAGCGCTATTACAATCCGCAGACGCAACTGCGATCGCCGCTGGGCATCTCGGGTTCGGCCGACGCCGTCGTCGCAGGCACGCTCGAGACCCTGGCGGAGTTTCCCGATCGCCAGCTCCTCGCTGACGACGTCGTCATCGGAGACCGGCCCGCGGGCTTCTATTCCTCGCACCGCGTGCGATCGACCGCGGTGCATTCCGGCGACGGCCGTTTCGGCAGGGCGACCGGCCGCGCGCTGACCATGCTCACGATCGCCGACTGCCTGTGCCGCGACAACCAGGTCGTCGAGGAGTGGCTGGTGCGCGACCAGGCGGGCATCGCGCGTCAGCTCGGCGCCGATCCCGCCGCCCTGGGCCACGCCGCGGCACGCGCCAACAAGGTGATGGCAGCGCCCGGCGCCGATGCCTTGCTGGCGCGCTGGGCGGATCCCGCCGGCCTCACGGTGCTCGGCGACCAGGACCTCGCCGTGCGGGTGATCGACGCGTGGTTCGACATCTGGCGTGGCGCGAATCTCGATCGTATCGCGCGCCACTACGATCGCGCGGTTCGGCTCGAGGCGCCGGGCGCGGAGCTGCACCACGGCAGCCATAATCTGGAGCGTTTCCTCTTCGGCCTGCTCGCGGCGATTCCCGACGGCACGTTCACGGCGCATCACGCGATCGGCCGACGCGAGCCGGACCGTCCGCCGCGCGTCGCGGTGCGGTGGTCCTATGTGGGGCGTCACAGCGGATATGGCCGCTATGGCGCGCCGAGCGGCGCCATGGTCGTGCTGCTCGGCATCAGCCATGTCGAGCTGCGCGCGGATCGCATCCTCAACGAGTGGATGCTGGTCGACGACATCTCGGTCCACGCGCAGATCGCCGCCGCGACGGCGCCATGAGGAGACCGCTGCCATGAAGCCCAGGCTTGGTTCCTACGCCACCGTTCATGACTTCATCTACGGCATCACGCGCGAGATCTGGGAGGATCGCGGCATCGGCGGGAAGATCGGCACGTACTATGCCGATCGCTGCCTGGTGCGCGCCGCAACGGGCGTGACGACCGACAATGCCGGCGTGACCGCGCAGACGCTTCAGACGCTGCACCAGTTCCCGGACCGGCAACTCGTCGGCGAAGACGTGATCTGGGATGATTGCGGTGACGGCAGCTTCCTCTCCTCGCATCGTCTGATCTCGGTGATGCGCCATCAGGGCGACGGCAGCTACGGCAAGGCGAGCAATCGGATGGTGCGCACGCGCATCATCGCGGATTGCTGGGTGAAGGACGAGATCGTCACCGAGGAGTGGCTGGTCCGCGATCAGGCCGCCTTCGCGCGCTGCCTCGGCCTGGAGCCCGCCGAGCTCGCGCGGAGCATGGTCGCGCACGAACTCGCGCGCTCTGGTCGGGTCGAGTATTTCACGCCCGAGCGCGACATCGCCGGCGTGTACAAGCCGCCGATGGAGGACGCCGCCGAATCGCGCCGCTATCGCGACGGCTGGCAGCGCATCTGGGGCGTCAAGGAAACGGCGGCGATCAGGGATCTCTACTTCCACGGCGCTGCCGTTGCCGTCCCGGGCGGGTACGAGATCAACGGCCATCTCGACATCGACCGCTTCTGCCTCGGCTATCTCGCCGCCTTCCCCGTCGGCGTGTTGATGGTCGAGAGCATCTTCGCCAATCGCGAGCCGGGGCGGCCCGTGCGCCTGACCATGCGCTGGGGCCTGCGCGGCACGCATGCCGGCTTCGGTCATTTCGGCGCTCCGACGGGCGCACCCGTCTACGTCATGGGTATGAACCACGCGCACATGGTCGACGGCCGGATCACGGCGGAGTGGATCATCACCGACGAAGTCTCGATCTGGAAACAGATCCTCGCCCATCAGGAAGGGCGAGCGGGCGCCTGAAGACATTCACCATAGAAAGACCAGGGAGGACGACATGGAACTGAATCGTCGACACGTCATCACCGGCGCTGCCGCGGCGGGAATCGGAGTGTCGCTGCCGAGCATGAGTGTCGCGCAGCAGATGCCCTACGGGTTGAAATCCGGCAAGCCGTATAACGGAGTCACGCTCAACATCCTCGCGGTCGTCACGCCCCAATTCGACGGGCTGATGCTGCGCACGAAGGAGTTCGAGGACCTCACCGGCATCAAGACGCGGTGGGATTTCATCCCGTTCGCGTCGCTGCAGGAGAAAGTCGCGTCGACCGGCGTCGCCGCCGACGGCTCCTATGACATCGTCAATTATCTCGACAGCTGGGGACCGGCGAACGCGCATTGGTTCACGCGTCTCGACCCGCTGCTGAAACGCGACGGCATCTCGATGGATCGCTACCCGCGCGCCTTCGCCAAGGCGGCGATGTTCAAGGACGAGGTGACCGGCCTGCCGCTGCGCAGCCATGCGCAGCTCTTCTTCTACCGTGCGGACATTTTCAAGGAACTCGGACTGGCCGCGCCGCGAACCTGGGACGACGTCATCGCCGCCGGCAAGGCGATCCGCGAGAAGCGCAAGGACATCGAACCGCTCGGTCTCTACTATCACAATGACGGCAACCGCCAGAATCTCTTCATCTGGTTGAATTTCCTCTGGGCTTCCGGCGGCGAGCTGTTCACCAGGGACTGGAAGCCCGGTTGGATGACCGAGGCGGGACTGAAAGCGACCGAGGATTACATCGGTCTGCACACCCGCGAGAAGATCACGAACCCGGCGTCGATCTCGTATCTCGAGCAGGATGCGCGCATCTCTTTCCAGCAGGGCAAGAGCGCGATGATACCGGTGTGGTGGTGGGCCTACTCGCCGATGACGGACCCGAAGCAATCGGTGCTCGTTCCCGCTCAGGTCGCGTTCGCCGGCATGCCGCAATACACGGGCAAGACCGTGTCCTACGCGATCTCCATGCCGTTCTCGATCTCGAAATACTCGAAGCAGCAGGAGGCTTCGTGGGAGTTCCTGAAATGGCTTTCCAATCCGGATCTCGACAAACGCAACGCCACGGAGCGCGAGGTCGCCGGCAAGCCGATCGTGAACAACGTCGTCAATCACATCTCGAGCCTCAAGGATGCGGACGTCAATCGGCTCAACGCCAACATCCAGCAGGCCGCGTGGTCGTCGCTCGAGAATTCGGACATCATGCCGCAGATTCCGGAATGGCCCGAGATCGGCGACTTCCTGTCGACGGCGATCGCCAAGGCGGCCGCCGGCGGCAACACGCGCGCGCTGATGAAGGAAGCCGCGGACAAGTCGGCGATCGTGCTGCAGCGCGCCGGCTACAAGTGACGGAAGTCTCTGCGGTCCGCTGAACCCGATGCGCGATCGCACGCTGAAATACGTCCTGGTGATGCCAGCCGTCGTCGCGGTCTTCGCGACGGCGGTCTGGCCGCTCCTCGACTCGGCGATCCTGTCGTTCCGGGTCTGGAAGCTCTCGCGCTCGCGCGTGCCCGGCGCCTTCGTCGGCTTCGACAATTACGTCCAGGCTTTCACCTCTCCCGATTTCCTCAACGCCGCCGTCAACACGCTGCTCTTCGTGTTCTGCTCCGTCGCGATGACGACGCTGCTCGCACTGGGCCTGGCGTTGCTGCTCGCCAAGGGCGGACCCTTGCGACGCGCGGTGCAGACCTTGCTGATCCTCCCCTTCGCGATGAGTCCCGCCCTGGTCGGCGTGTCCTGGCGCTTCATGTTCCATCCCGAGTTCGGGCTCTTCGCCGCGGTGTTCGGCACGATCTTCCCGCCGCTCGCGGGCGTGAACTGGCTCGCCTCGCCGGCGCTCGCCTTCACCGCGCTCGTGATGGCCGATGTCTGGGCGTGGACGCCGTTCATGACCCTCGTGCTGATCGGCGGGCTGGCTTCGATTCCGCGCGAGACGATCGAGGCGGCCGGCGTCGATGGCGCGCCGGCCTGGCGCGTGGTCTGGGACGTCACCATCCCGCAGCTCAAGCCGGTGCTCGCCGTCGTGGTGATCCTCAAGGCGATCTTCGCGATGAAGGCTTTCGACGTGATCTTCATGCTCACGCAAGGCGGGCCGGGCACGGCGACGCAGACGCTCGTCTATTACGCCTATCTCAACGGTTTCAAATACTACGACATGGGCTTCGCGGCGGCGGTGGCCTGGGTGATGGTCGTGCCGATGATCGCGCTGACCTTCGTCTACACGCGCTTCGTGTTCCGGCGGGTGGCGCCATGATCGGCGACCGCGCGCGCCGGCAGCTGTGGAACGGTCTCGAAGTCGCGCTGATCCTGATCGCCGCGCTGATCGTGCTGACGCCGATCCTGTGGATCGCCCTCGCCGCCTTCAAGACGCATCGCGACGTGTTCCAGCTCAAGCTGATCTTCACCCCGACGCTCGAGAATTTCCTGCGCATCTTCGACACGCCCTACGAGATCCACAAGAAGCTGCTCAACAGCGCGATCGTCGCCGCGCTCACCGTGAGCTGCGCGATCCCGCTGGCGACCTGCGCCGCCTATTCCTTCTCGCGCTTCCGCCTGGTGGGCGAGCGGCTGATGCTGGTCACCATCCTCGCGACGCAATTCGTGCCCGCGGTCGTGATCGTGCTGCCGTTCTTCCTGATGTTCCGCGATGCCGGAATCCTCGACACCAAGCTCGCGCTCATCCTCGTCGATCTGGCGATCGTGATGCCGTTCGCCACCTGGATGATCAAGGGCTTCATCGACGGCATCCCGATCGAGACCGAGGAAGCCGCGCTGGTCGACGGCTCGACGCGGCTGCAGGTGATCCGCAACGTGGTGATCCCGATGGCGGCGCCGGGAATTGTCACGGCCGGCATCTTCTCCTTCATCATCTCCTGGAACGAGTTCCTGTTCGCGCTGATCCTGACGCGGCGCGACGCGGTGACCCTGCCGGTGGGCCTGCAGCTCTTCAACGCCGAGGAAGGCGTGCTCTGGCACTATCTCTCGGCGGCCGGGCTGCTGATCATGGCGCCGATGATCCTGCTGGCGCTCGCCGTGCAGAAGCATTTCGTCCAGGGCATGACCATGGGCGCGGTCAGATAGGCGGATGGGATGGCGCGTGTAACGCTCAAGGACGTGACGAAACGCTGGGGCGCGTTCGAGGCGGTGAAGCGCCAATCGCTCGAGGTCGTGGATCGCGAGTTCCTGGTCCTGCTCGGACCCTCCGGCTGCGGCAAGACCACGACGATGCGCATGATCGCGGGGCTCGAGGAGCCGAGCGAAGGCGACATCCATATCGGCGACCGGCGCGTCAACGATCTGCTGCCCAAGGATCGCGACGTCGCGATGGTGTTCCAGAATTATGGCCTCTATCCGCACATGACCGTCGCCGAGAATATCGGCTATCCGCTGAAGGTGCGGGGCATCAGCGGCGACGATCGCGATCAGCGCGTGAGGCGCGCGGCCGAGAAGGTCGAACTCGGCGCCCTGCTCGCGCGCCATCCGCGCGAACTCTCCGGCGGTCAGCGCCAGCGCGTCGCGCTCGCGCGCGTGATCGTGCGCACGCCGCAGGTCTTCCTGATGGACGAACCGCTGTCCAATCTCGATGCCAAGCTGCGCGTGACGATGCGCGCCGAGCTCAAGCATCTGCAGCACGAGCTCGCCATCACGACGATCTACGTCACCCATGACCAGATCGAGGCGATGACGCTCGCGCATCGCGTCGCCGTGATGAGCGAGGGCGTGATCCAGCAGCTCGGGCCGCCGCGTGAGATCTACGACCGCCCGGTCAACCTCTTCGTCGCCGGGTTCATCGGCACGCCGGCGATGAACCTGATCCGCGGCATGCTCGATGGCAGCGTCTTCACGAGCTCCGGCATGCGCGTCGCCAACTTGCCCGCGGCCGCCACGCCGCAGGTCGTCTTCGGCGTGCGGCCCGAGGACGTCGCGATCGTGGCGTGCGGCACGGGGGATTTCGATGCCCCCGTCTATGCCGCGGAGCTGACCGGTGAGGCGCTACTGGTGACGCTGGTGGTCGGCAATGAACGCCTCGCCGCGCGCGCCGATCGCGACCTCGCGGTCGAGATGGGCGAAAGCGTTGGCGTCAGGATCGACACGCGCCGCCTGCATCTCTTCGACGCCGCGACGAGTCTGCGGCTATGACTTCCGACACATGAGGACCGAGACCATGCCCATCGATCTCGCCACGCGACTGATTCGCTATGCCGATCTGCGGCCCTGTACCAACGCCTTCGTCGATTCGCGCACACCGGGCTCCGAGAAGAAGGAGAACTTCACGATCATCGGTCCGGGCGTGTCGGAGAACCCGCATCAGCACGTCCATGTCGCCGAACGCCATGGCTTCAACATCGGCGGCGCGCGTCAACCGCCGCGCTGCGTGAACTCGCAGCACAGCCACGACACCGCCGAGGTGTTCGTCGTGCACAAGGGCATCTGGCGTTTCACCTGGGGCGAGAATGCGGATGACGGACATGTCGATCTCCAGCCCGGCGACGTGATCTCCCTGCCGATCCACGTCTTTCGCGGCTTCGAGAATGTCGGCGCGGAGCTCGGCTACCTGTTCGCCGTGCTGGGAGGCGACGATGCCGGCAAGGTGACCTGGGCGCCGCGCGTGTTCGAGATGGCGACCAGATACGGGCTGGTCCTGCTCGAAGGCGGGCGCCTGGTCGATACGACGATCGGCGAGACGGTGCCCCCCGGCGTGAAGCGCCAGATGCCGCCGTCGCGCGAGCAGATCGCGCAGCAATTCCGCAGCCCGTCGGCGGCGGAGATGCTGCAAGGCGTGCTGCGCGCCGACGCCTTTCAGCCCAACGCGAAATCGCCGCTCGCCGGTCCGGGCGTGGAGGAATGCCCGCTCATCACGCCGCGTGCCACCAGGGACGGCTTCGCGCCGGGGCCGATCACGGGCTGGTGGAATCATGGGTTCAACCTTCGCTGCCTGCGTCTCGAGACGGGCGCAACGATTGGCGCGCATGTCCGCGACGAGGAGGAAGTGATCTTCGTCCATCGTGGCACGCTCGAGATCGCGACGCCGGACGGCAGCCTCGTCCTCGGCGCGGGCGATGTGTTCACGACACCCAAGGGGCTCGCGCGCGGATTTCGCGCGATCTCGTCCGATGGCGTGATCGCCTACATCGTCCGCGGCGGCGATGAAACCGGCGCGGTGACCTTCGTCGATCGCAGGGCGGCCTGATCATGGCCGACCACATTCTCACGACCCATGTCGGCAGTCTGCCGCGGCCGAAGGATGTCTGCGACGTGCTGTTCGCGCGCGAG
This sequence comes from Alphaproteobacteria bacterium, assembly GCA_031403455.1. Classification (GTDB taxonomy): domain Bacteria; phylum Pseudomonadota; class Alphaproteobacteria; order CACIAM-22H2; family CACIAM-22H2; genus CAIOSQ01. The sequence continues at coordinate 10,710 of JANNTF010000712.1, forward strand.
CGCGGCGAGGCGGTCGACGCCGCCAATGCCGAGATGGTCATCGCGGCCGCGACCCACGCGGCGCTGGCGCGCCAGCGACGGGTCGGCATCGATCTGCCCTCCGACGGCGAGATGTCGAAGATTTCCTACGCGACGTACATCAAGGAGCGGCTCTCCGGCTTCGACGGCGACAGCCCGCGCCGCGTGCCGGCCGATCTCGAAGCCTTCGCGAGCTTTCGCGAGCGCCTGGCGCGCGGCGGCGGCACGCCGACCTATCGCCGCCCGCGCTGCGTCGGGCCGATCAAGGTCAAGGATCTGAAACCGCTGCATGACGACATCGCGCGCATGAAGGCAGCGATGGCCGCGGCGGGCTACACGCATGGCTTCATGAACTCGGCCTCGCCGGGCGTGATCGCCTTGTTCCAGCCTTCGGTGTGGCACAAGACGACCGAGGCGTATCTCGGCGATCTCGCCGAGGCCATGGCGGCGGAGTACACGGCGATCGTCGCGGCCGGGCTCACGCTGCAGATCGACGCGCCGGATCTCGGGCTGGGTCGGCACATGATGTACAAGGATCTCGACGAGCAGGGCTTCCTGCGCGAAGCGGCGATGCATGTCGAGGCGCTGAACCATGCGCTGCGCGACGTGCCGGGCGACAAGGTGCGGATGCATGTGTGCTGGGGCAATTACGAAGGCCCGCATCATCTCGATGTCGCGCTGCAAGCGATCCTGCCTCTGGTGCTGCGCGCCAAGCCGCGCGCCCTGCTGTTCGAGGGGGCCAATCCCAGGCATGCACATGAGTGGCGGGTCTGGCAGGACTCGCGCATTCCCGACGACTACATCCTGATACCGGGCTGCCTCGATTCGACGACCAATTTCGTCGAGCATCCGGAGCTGGTCGCTGAACGGATCGAGCGCTATGCGGGCATCGTGGGGCGCGAGCGGGTCATCGCCGGCACGGATTGCGGCTTCGGCACGTTCGCCGGCTACGGCGCCGTCGATGCGGAGATCGCCTGGACGAAGCTCGGCTCGCTGACGCAAGGCGCGGCGATCGCGTCGCGCCGGCTATGGGGCTGCGCCGCCTGACGCCGATGCGCGCGCGGCGTCCACGCATCACCTCCAACGACGTCGCCAAATCGGCGGGCGTCTCGCAATCGGCCGTCAGCCGCGTCTTCACGCCCGGGGCGAGCGTGTCGCCGGCGATGCGCAAGCTGGTCGCCGATGCCGCCGCGAAGCTCGGCTATCGGCCCAACGCGATCGCGCGCAGCCTGATCACGCGTCGCACGAAGCTCGTCGGCATCGTGATGGCGCATCTCACCAATCCGTTCTACCCGCCGGTGCTCGAGCGTTTCAGCCGTCAGCTCGAGGCGCATGGGCGCCGCGTGCTGCTGATCACCGTGCCGGGTCAGCGAAGCGGCGATGCGGCCTTGCCCGAGATCCTGCAGTACCAGGTCGACAGCCTGGTGCTGACCTCGGCGACCTTATCGTCGGCGATGGCGGAGGAATGCGCGCGCATCGGCATGCCCGTGGTGCTTTTCAATCGCACGGCCGCGCGCAGCCGCGTCAGCGCCGTGTGCTGCGACAACGAGGCCGCGGGCATCCTCGCGGCCGATCTCTTCCTCGACGCCGGCGATCGGCGGCTGGGCTACCTCGCGGGCACCGCCAACAGCTCGACCAATCTCGAGCGCGAGCGCGGGTTCTTCGAGCGCGTCGCGGCCCGCAAAGCGGCGCGTCCGATGCGCGCGTCGGGCGACTACGTCTATGAGACCGCCTTCCACGCGGCGCGCCATTTGCTGGCGGGCAAGCACCGGCCGAGCGCGGTGTTCTGCGCGAACGACGTGATGGCGTTTGCGGCGATCGACGCTGCGCGCGAGCTGGGCTTGCGCGTGCCGGCCGATGTCTCGGTGCTCGCGGTCGACGATTCGGCGATGGCGCGCTGGCGGGCCTACGATCTGACGACGATACGCCAGCCCGTCGAAGCCATGGTCGATGCCACGGTCGAATTGCTGCTGGGTCTGGAGGACGGAACGGTCACCGGCTCGGTGATTCGCCGTCTGCCCGGCGAACTCGTCATCCGCGGCTCGGCGCGGCTGCCGCTCAAGGCTGGATAGCGGCGCGGCGCAGCAGGGTCACGACATTGGATCGCGCGGCTTCCTCCGCATAGCGCAGCGCGGTTCGACCGGTGAAGTCCTGGCGCTTCCAATCCGCGCCGGCTTTCAGCAATTGCGCGACCACGATGGTCTGCCCGCGCTGCGCGGCGACCATGAGCGCCGTCACGCCTTGCGTGCCCTCGAGATTGACGTTCGCCTTGCCGCGGATCAGCGCTTCCACGGCGGCGTCGTGCCCACGCTGCGCGGCATGGATCAAGGCGGTATTGCCGTCGCGGTCGCGCAGATCGGTGCGCCCGCCATATTGCACCAGCAGATCGATGGCCGCGGCGTGACCGCCCTGCGCCGCGAGGATGATCGCCGGCACCTTGTCGAGATCGACGCTGTTCGCGGTCTGCCCCGCGAGCAACAGGCCGCGCAGCGTCTTGACGTCGCCAGCGCGCGCCGCGTCCGCCATCGGCGCGCGGTTGAGAACGTCGACCGAGAGCCGCCCTTGAGCGGCGACCCGCGTGACGGGCTGGGCCAGGACAGCGGCGAGGAGGAGGAGACGGCGTGCCATGCGGGACATGCCCAGGAGTAAGGCGAGTCGGTTCGTCGCTCGTCAAGCCTCGAGATCAGCCGGCTTCGCGCGCGACCAGCCCCAGCGTCGCTTCGATCCACGCCACCGCCGCTGCGACGCTCTCGACGCTGGGCACATCCGGCGGCTGTCGGCGGCGGATCATCACCACGGGAAGCCGCAGCTGCCGCGCCGCGTCGATCTTGGCGAAGGTCGCCGCGCCGCCGCTCGCCTTGGTCACCAGCACGTCGATGCGCATGCGCCGCATGAGGGCGAACTCGGCGTCGAGGGTGAAAGGCCCACGATCGAGCACGAGCGCGCCATCCGCGAAGGGAAACTCTCGCGGCGATTCGATCAGCCGCACGAGGAAGAATCGCGCTGCGAGGCCGGCGAACGCATCGAGGTCGCGTTGACCCAATGTCAGGAAGATCCGCGGGCCGAGCGTCGCCAGGGCCGCAACGGCACCGGCGGCATCGTCGACGACGATCCAATTGTCGTCGGCGCTGCGCGGCCAGTCCGGCCGGCGCAGTGCGACGAAGCGCATCTCGCGCGCCGCGGTGGCGATGCGCGCGTTGTCCTTCATGGTGAGCGCGAAAGGATGCGTGCAGTCGATGACCGCGTCGATGCCGGCGCTGTCGAGAAATCGCGCCAGGCCCGGCGCACCGCCGAAGCTCCCACGTCGCAGCGCGCCGGCGATCGCCCGCGGCGCGTGCATGCGGCCGGCCTGCGCGCTGACGACATCCAGCCCGGCGCCGTGACGCGCGGCCAGGATCTCCGCGAGCTCGCGCGCCTCGGTCGTGCCGCCGAGGATCAGCAACCGCGGTCGCCGCGCGGCGTCACGCACCGGAGCGCCCGAGCAGCGTCCCGTCGCGATCGAACACCACGACATCGAGCGTGATGCCGCCCGTCAGAACGGCGAGGGCGGTCGCGCGTGCGTTCTGCGCGACCAGGCTGGCGAGCGCGCCGCCGGATGGACCCGCGAGCACGAGGGCCTCGCCCGCACCCGCGGCCTCGGCGATCGCGCCGCACGCTTGCGCATCGACACCCGCGGCCTCGGCGAGGCGCGCCAGATCCGCCATGTCGACACGCGAAGCGGCCGAATGGAGGTCGAGCTGACCTTGCGCCAGCTTGACCAGTTTGCCGAAACCGCCGGCGATGGTGACGCGCGCGATCGGGTGGGTGCGCAGGTACTTGAGCGTGCCGCCGACGAAATCACCCATGTCGAGCAGCGCCATCTCGGGCAGCGCATGCAGTCGCTGTACGGCGGCCTCGGAGGTCGAGCCGGTGGCGGCGGCGACATGCGCGAGGCCGGCCGCGCGCGCGACATCGATGCCGCGATGAATCGAGTGGATCCAGGCGGCGCAGGAAAACGGCACGACGATCCCGGTCGTCCCCAGAATGGACAGGCCGCCGACGATGCCGAGCCGCCCGTTGAGCGTCTTCAACGCGAGGGCCGCGCCGCCCGGGATCGAGATCGTGACGACCAGATCCAGGCTGCCGCCGAACAGCGCTGCCGCCTCGGCGAGTGCGGCGGCGATCATGGCGCGCGGAGCTGGATTGATCGCGGGCTCTCCAGGCGGCAACGGCAAACCGGCGCGCGTGACCGTGCCGACGCCGTCGCCGGCACGAAAGCACACGCCGCTCCCCGCGGGCCCCGGCTCGACGCGCGTGAGCACGGTTGCGCCATGCGTCACGTCGGGATCGTCGCCCGCATCCTTGATGATGCCCGCTTGCGCCCAGCCCGCGCCGCAGCGTGTCGCGACGAGGGCGAAGCTCGGGCGCTGGCCCTTGGGCAACGTGATCGTCACCGCGTCGGGAAATCGGCCGGTGCGCAAAGCTTCATACGCGCCGCGCGCGGCGGCGGCGGCGCATGCGCCGGTGGTCCAGCCATAGCGCAGCGGCCGATCGGGCGCGTCGCGGCTCATCGCTGCCTCACCATGCGAGTACGCCGATCGCCCACGGCCAGAGTGTCGCGATGATCATCGAGACGATCGTCAGACCCGCCATGCGCCCCGTCGCCATGCCGACATAAGTCAGGGTGAAGATCGTGCCGGCGATCCAGACCGTCATGGCGCCGCCGCGGGCTGCGGGAACGGCATCGCGCGCAGGATGCCGACGCGGGCGGTGATGCTGGAATGATGGACACGGGGCGCATTCTCAAGCTGCATCCGTCGCCGCGCAACGCGTCCCGCGCAACGAAGATGCTGGTCGCCACGCCGTGGCTTGGGTAGCGTCGCCGTGGTGAGCGACATCGCACTTCTCGGTCTGCCGGCATTCGAGCCTGGTTGGGTCTGGCTCGTCGGCGCCGGCCCCGGCGATCCCGGCCTGCTGACGCTGCATGGCTTGCATGCGCTGCGCCACGCCGATGTGGTGGTTTATGACGCCCTCGTCGATTCGCGGATACTCGCCCTCGCACGGCCCGGCGCGACGCTCGAATACGCGGGCAAGCGCGGCGGCAAGCCCTCGCCCAAGCAGCGCGACATCTCGGCCCGGCTGATCACGATCGCGCAATCTGGCGCGCGCGTGCTGCGGCTCAAAGGCGGCGACCCTTTCGTCTTTGGACGCGGCGGCGAGGAGGCCCTGGCGCTGGTCGCCGCCGGCGTGAAATTTCGCATCGTGCCCGGCGTGACCGCCGGGATTGGCGGCCTGAGCTATGCCGGAATCCCCGTGACTCATCGCGACACCAACCACACCGTCACGTTCATCACCGGGCACGGCGTGACCGGCGAGTTGCCCGACGGGCTCGATTGGCCCGCCCTTGCGCGCGGCAGCCCGGTGCTCGTGCTTTATATGGGCCTGCGTCATCTCGACGCGATCGCCGCCAAGCTGATCGCCGCGGGGCGGCGCCCCGACGATGCCGTCGCGATCGTCAGCCGCGCCACCACCGACCGCCAGGTCGTGCTCGAGACCACCCTCGCCCGGGCGGCCAGCGATGCCGCGGCAGCGGCGATCGAGCCCCCGACCATCATCGCGATCGGCGAGGTGGTGCGCTTGCGCAGCGGGCTCGATTGGCTGGGCGCCTTGGACGGGCGCCAGCTCGAGCCCGATCCGCTGGCGCGGCGCGGCGCCCGCGAGAGCGCCTAGCGGAAATCGACGCTTGGCCGCTCGCCGCAGAAAGCCTATTTAACGCGATCATGAAAACCCTGTTCTTGCCGATCGCCCTGGCGGCGTTGATCGCTGGATGCGCCGCGTCTCAGACCGTCTGGCATCGCGAGGGATCCACCGCGGATGAGCTGAAGCTCGCGCAACGCGACTGCGCGCGCGACGCCGAGCGCTACGGCTTCGTGTTCGAGAGCGGGCGCAGCGGCGACGATCTCTCGGGTGGCGAGCGGCGTGCCAGCTCGGCGGGCGGATCGGTCTATCGGGAATGCATGGAGCGCCGCGGCTGGCGGCGGCTGCGCGATACGGCGCCATAGTGCGGTCCCGGTCGTGACCCGGAGCTGAACGCCATGCCGCGGCGCTGGCGTCTGGTCGTCGCCGTGCTCGCCGTCATCATCGGCGTCGCGATCGGCTACGCGATCCAGAATTTCATCACCGACACCGCGCCGCAGGTCGGCGGCCGGTTCACGATGACCGACCACGCGGGCCGGCGCGTGAGCGATGCCGATTTCCGCGGCAAGGTGATGGTCGTGTTCTTCGGCTTCACCAATTGCCCGGATATCTGTCCGACCGGGCTGGCCCGCATGGCCGAGGTGATGGACGCGCTGGGGTCGCGCGCGACCGATGTGCAACCGCTCTTCGTGACCGTCGATCCCGCGCGCGACACGCCCGCGGTGATGAAATCCTATGTCGAGCATTTCTCGGATCGGTTGATCGGCCTCACCGGAACGAGCGAACAGATCGCCGTGATCGCCAAGGCGTATCGCGTCTATTTCAAGATCCACGGCGACCCGGCGACCAACCCCAACTATTCCGTCGATCATTCCGGCTTCGTCTACGTGATGGACCGCAGCGGGCGCTTCGTCGGCACGTTCAATCCCGAGTCCTCCGTCGACGCGGCCGTGAAGCTGATCCAGCGCGCCTTGTGAGCGCGTCGCTGCGCGGCCTGGTGATCGCGGCCCCGGCGTCGGGCCACGGCAAGACGACCGTCACGCTGGCGTTGCTGCGCGCGCTCGCCGATCGCGGCTTGCGCGTCGCACCCGTGAAGATCGGTCCGGATTATGTCGATCCGACATTCCACGCGCGCGCCGCGCGCCGCGACTCGATCAATCTCGATCCCTGGGCGATGCGGCCGACGACGCGCGCGGCGCTGATCGGCGCGCTCGCGCAGGAGGCCGAGCTGGTGATCGCCGAAGGCGTGATGGGGCTGTTCGACGGCGTGGACGCGATGGGCGGCGCTTCGACGGCGGCACTCGCCACGGAGCTCGGCTGGCCCGTCATCCTGGTCGTCGATGCGCGTGGCATGGCCGCTTCGATCGCGCCGCTGGTCGCCGGCTTCCTTCATCACCGCGCCGATCTGCGCATCGCCGGGATCATCCTCAATCGCGTCGGCAGCGCGGCCCATGCCGATGTCCTGCGCGCGGCGCTGGCCGTCCATCTGCCGAGCCTGCCCGTGCTCGGCATGCTCGCGCGCGACGGCGCCATCGCCTTGCCATCGCGTCACCTCGGGCTGGTGCCGGCCGGCGAGCTTGCGGAGGCGGAGCGCATGATCGCGCATGCCGCGCGGCTGGTCGGCGAGAGCGTGGCGCTCGATACGCTGGTGGCGCTCGCCGCGCCGACGCGTGTCGCGCCTCAGCCCGACACGATGGCGCCGCTGCTGGCGCCGCTTGGACAGCGCATCGCCATCGCGCGCGATGCGGCCTTCCTGTTCGCCTATCCGGCGCAGCTCGTCATGTGGCGACGGGCCGGCGCCACGCTGACGTTCTTCTCGCCGCTGGCCGACGAAGCGCCCGATGCGGCGGCCGACGCGATCTTCCTGCCTGGCGGTTATCCTGAATTGCACGGCGCAACGCTGGCGGCGGCGTGGCGTTTCGCCGCCGGCATGCGTCGAGCCGCGGCACGCGGCACGGTGATCTACGGCGAATGCGGCGGTTACATGACGCTCGGCGCCGGACTGGTCGACGCCGACGGCACGCGCCACGCGATGCTGGATCTGCTGGCGCTCGAGACGTCTTTCGCGGCGCGGCGCCTGCATCTGGGCTATCGCGACGTCACGCTGTGCGCGACCGGCGCGCTCGGCGCGCTCGGCGCGGCCTTCGCCGGCCATGAATTCCACTACGCGGCGATTCTCGTGGAAGCCGAAGGCGACGGGCTCTTCGATGCCCGTGCCGCCGATGGCCATGATCTGGGCACGATCGGGCGCCGCCGCGGCAATGTGGCCGGCTCGTTCATCCATCTCGTCGACCGCCGCTGAACGCGCGGGAATTGCCTGGCGTCGGCAACGTTATCCGCGTGTTAAGCTCGTGTGCCGGAGAGTCCTGCGGTTAGGCTCGCTCCCGTCATTCCTCGCGACTCCGAAAGGCCGTGCGTGCTGTATCACCTCGCCGATTTGCACTACGCGATGCTCTCGCCGGCCCGAGTCATGGCCGAGACGATGCAGCATCTGTTCAGCCATCCGCTGAGCCCCGCGTCCTACACGCGCATGGGCCGCGCGATCGCCGCGGGCTCGGAGATCTTCGAGCGCGCCACGCGCCGGCACGGCAAGCCGGAATTCGGCATCCGCGAAACGATGGTCGACGGCGCGCGCGTCGCGATCGTCGAGGAGATCGCGCGGGCGCGACCCTTCGCGCAGCTGCGCCATTTCCGCAAGGTTCATGACGGCACGCTGCCTCACCAGCCGCGTGTCCTCGTGGTCGCGCCGATGTCCGGCCACTACGCGACCCTGCTGCGCGACACCGTCGCGGCGCTGCTCCCGGCGCATGACGTCTACATCACCGACTGGATCAGCGCGTCGGAGGTGCCGAAGGAATCCGGCGCGTTCGATCTCGACGACTACGTCGACTACGTCATCGATTTTCTCACCGTGCTGGGGCCGCGTACTCATGTGATCGCCGTCTGCCAGCCCTCGGTCCCGGTCCTGGCGGCCGTCGCGATCATGGCCGACGAGGGTCACGATGCGGCGCCGCGTTCGATGATCCTGATGGGCGGTCCGATCGACACGCGCATGAGCCCGACCAAGCCCAACAAGCTCGCGCAGTCGCGCCCGCTGAAATGGTTCGAACGCTCGGTCCTCTCGACCGTGCCCGCCGTCTATCCCGGCTCGGGCCGGCGCGTCTATCCGGGTTTCCTGCAGCTCTCGGGCTTCATGAGCATGAATGCCGATCGCCATCTCGGCTCGACGATGAAGCATTTCCAGCATCTCGTGCGCGGCGACGGCGACAGCGCGCAAACGCATCGCAAATTCTACGACGAGTATCTGGCCGTTATGGATCTGACGGCGGAGTTCTATCTGCAGACGATCGACATCGCCTTCCAGCGTCACCTGCTGCCGCGCGGCCTCTGGATATCGCGCAACCGCAAGGTCGACCCCAAGGCGATCACAGCCACCGCGCTGATGACCGTCGAGGGCGAACACGACGACATCTCCGGCCCCGGCCAGACCCGCGTCGCGCATGGGCTTTGCGTCAATCTCCCCGCCGATAAGCACAGGCATTTCTTTGCCCTCGGCGTCGGCCATTACGGCATCTTCAACGGCAGCCGCTGGCGCAAGATGATCCTGCCCGAAGTCGCGAGCTTCATCCGCGCGCAGGACGACTGAAGACCGCCAGGAAAATCGATCCAGCGTCGAATTGGCTGAAACTCGGACAATGGGTTGACGATATGCATTCGATATGCATAGTGTCGTCGTGGCCATCGAGTTCGACCCAGTCAAGGCGCGAGCAAATCTCCGCAAGCACAAGGTCGGTTTCGCGCACGCGGAACAGGTGCTTCGCGATCCGTTTGCGGTGCAGATCGAAGATCCTGATGCCGAGGGCGAATAGCGATTTGTCACGATCGGAATGGACGCCCTCGGCCGGGTGCTCATCGTCGTCCACACGCCGCGCGGGAATCGTACCCGCTGATTTCCGCGCGCAAAGCCAGTCGCGGCGAAGCGGAGCAATATCATGCGTAAGGAATACGACTTCTCCAAAGGCAAGCGAGGCGCGATCATCCCTTCGCCCGGAAAGACGCGCATCACCATCATGCTCGACGACGACGTCATCGAGTTCTTCCGCGCCAAGGCGGAAGCTCAGGGCGTGGGGTATCAGACCATGATCAATACATGCCTCCGCGAGGCCTTGGCACCCGTCAGGAGCAAAGGCCCGGATGATCGGCCAGTTACGGTGGCTGCCCTGCGGAAGATCCTGCGCGAAGAACTCCAAACCAGCTGAGCTCTCGGAAAGTCGATCCGAAATTCGATCCCGGAAATTCGATCCCAGCGGAAATTCGATCCAGCGTCGAATTGACTCGGAAATTCGATCCAGCGTCGAATTGACTCGAGCGTCGAATTGACTCGGGGGTACGTCCCCGAACGCACCCGAACGCAGATTACCCGCGCAAGGCGGAGACCAGGAGATACGCCGAAGACGACAGCAGCGTCGTGAATGTCAAGGCCATCCCAGCGACACGAAAGGCATAGTTTTCGCGCTCCTGGCTGACGCCGTAAGCGTGGGATAGCCGTCCGATCAACAGACAGATCGCGAGCGCATGCACGAGCAAGGCTTGGGCGCCCTGCCCTTCGACGAGATAAAGCATCAGCAGACAGAGCGGCACATACTCGGCGAAGTTCGAGTGCACGCGCATGGCGCGAAGCATGCGGTCATTGCCCGCATCGCCGAGACCGATCTTCAAGCTGCGTCTCAGACGCAGCGTCCTGATGCTGAGCGCGACGAAGAGAAGGGTCAGGAGCGCAGCGTAGAAGGGCAGGACCTTCATAACTTCTCTCCGTCGGATATCCGGGGGTAGCTCTTACCCCCGGGTGCGTCCCCGGCTTCACAGAGGAGGGTTGTTGGGAAGGTTGTCACGCGGCGCCGACGGTGCCGATCGGCTCGTAGTGGATGCGGCTGGGGCGGTGGTGCTCGGTGCGCATCTCGTAGCGGAAGTGGCAGCCGGGGCAATTGAGCTCGAAGCAGTCCCTGACGGCGCGCTTATGGCTGTCGGTACCGACCACGTCCATGAGCCGGCCGGCATCGATGTTCCCAATGCTCGCCATCTTCGGGCAGACCAGCACGTCGCCGTTGGGCAGGATGAAGAGGTTGTCGTCCATGTAGCAGGGGACGTTGTTCGTCCCTTTCTTCACGACCCAGTCGGGAATGGCGGCGAGGGCCGCGACGGAGGTGGAGATCAGGTCGGGGCGCTGCCGTTTGAGCCGCAGCAATTCGCCGGACACCGCCTCGAGCGCAGGCCGGTCATCCTCCAAGAGCTGCAGATGTCCGTTCTCGCCCTCGGTGAAGTAGGGGAAGTCGTACTGGAGCAGGATCACGCCGAAGGAGACTTTCAGCTTGTCGGCGAGGGCCGCCACCTCCCGCACCGCTTCCACGCTGCAGGTCGGTCGCATGAGGAGCCAAGCGAACGTGACGTCGACGTCCGGGTAGGTCTCGCGGATGTATGAGAGGTTCTTTGTCAGCAGAGGAAATCTCTGCTTCCGCCCGACATAGTCGTCATACGCGTCGTCCACGCCGTAGAGGCCGACATTGATCGCCCTCAACCCCGCTGCATACAGATCGTCGACGTTCCTCTGGTTGAGAGCCATGGCGTTGCTGCCGAGACTCGGATAGATGCCGAGATCGCGGGCGTAGGCGATCATCTCCGTGATGTGCGGGTGGAGCATCGGCTCGCCGCCATAGAAATGGATCCGCGGAATCTTCAGCGCCGCCGCATCGTCGAGCAGGCGCTTGATCGCGTCGAAATCCAGGCACTCTCCAGGCATGAAGGTCCGGCCGTAGAGGCAGCCTTTGCAGCGAAGATTGCAGTTCGAGGTGAGTGAGAGCTTGATCGACGATATCGATGGCTCGAGCAGTGCCGGGATCGGTTTCGCCAATGCGTATCTCAGCGACAGAAGGTCGCGGTCCGCCCGCTTGAGCAGGTTGACCATCTGCCGGGCCGGACCCGATCCGGCGCGATCCTTGAAGTAGGTGTAATAGAGGTTTAGCGCGTTCGATCTCAGGCTCATCGCCCCCCCCTTTTGATCCTGCTTGCCTTCTCTCGTGGGACTCTCTTAGTGGCACGAAGCAAGTCCGTTGAAATTTCCATGCACAATGGTCACCGCGACAATGTCCTGCGCAATACATCAAATTGACGCACCCAAAAAACACCCCAAGATTGATACTCTGCTGGTGAGCTTCTACGCGCCGCGTGCAAGTTTTAGCCCGCAGGATATTGGGGTACGTCCCGGATTTCTTTTCCCGGAAAATCGATCAGCGTCGAATTAGCCTGACCGGTTCCAGATTCCAAATTCGGAACCTGGAACCTCGTGTTGAGATATTTCGACGCTGGATCGATTTTCGCTATTCCGCCGCCCGAGTCATCCCGCCGAGCTGGCGCGTCACCAGCCGCGCATAGAGGCCGCCGCGGGCGAAGAGTTCTTCGTGGGTGCCGAGCTCGGCGATGCGGCCGCCGTCGAGCACCGCGATGCGGTCGGCGCTGCGCAGACTGGAGAGGCGGTGCGCGATGATCAGCGTGGTGCGGCCGCGCTTGAGCGTGTCGAGCGCTTCGTGGACCTGGCGTTCGCTGGTCGCGTCGAGATGCGAAGTCGCCTCGTCGAGCACGAGGATGCCGGCATCCTTGAGGAAGGCGCGCGCGATGGCGACGCGCTGGCGCTGTCCGCCGGAGAGCTGCACGCCGCGTTCGCCGACCGAGGTCGCGAGTCCCTGAGGCAGGCCGGCGACGAAGGAAGCGAGCGCAGCCTGCTCGACGGCGCGCATGATTTCGGCATCGCCGGCATCGGGTCGCGCCAGGCGGATGTTCTCCGCCAAGGTCGCGTTGAAGAGATACGTATCCTGCGACACCAGCGCGATGCGCCGGCGCAGCGCATCCAGGGTGACATCCCTGGCCGCGACGCCATCGAAGGCGATGCGGCCGCGCGAGGGATCGAAGAAGCGCAGCAGCAATTGCGCCAGCGTCGTCTTGCCCGCGCCCGACCGGCCGACCAGCGCGAGCGTGCGTCCCGCCGCGAGTTCGAGATCGACGCCGCGCAGGACTTCCGCGCTGGTCCCCGGATAGGCGAAAGCCACGTCGTGCAGCGTGATCGCCCCGCCGCGCGACTCGCCGATCGGCAGCGGCACGGCTGGGTCTTCGACGGCGGGTGTCTCGCCATGGACGGCGTGCAGGCGCTGCGTGGCGCCATAGGTGTCGGCGAGCTGGCGGCTGACTTGCGCGATCTCGGAGACCGGCAGGAAGGCGGCCATGCCGACCAGCGCGAGCAGCGGGATGGTCGTCGCCGCGAGCGCGCCTTGCGACACCAGCATTGCGCCGGTCGCGATGATCACGAGACCGCCGAGGCCGACCATCGCCTCGATGAAGCTCTGCTCGGCCGCGAGATCGGCGAGCAAGGGCAGACGGCGCGCGTGATAGCGCGCGACCGACGCGAGAAAGGTCTGGCGCCGCTGCCCCTCCTGCTGGAACGCCAGCACCTCGCCCAGCCCTTGCACCGTGTCGACGGTCACCGCGTTGAGTTCGCCCATCATCGCGCGCGCCTCGTGGCCCAGTGCGTCGATCCGCGCGCGCGCGCGGAAGGGATGAATGGCGGCAACGAGAAGCACCGGCAGGAAGACCGCGGCGACCAGCCAGCTCGCGCTGCCGAGCCACAGCACGGCGACCAGCGGCACGAGCACGGCAACAAAGGCCGGCGCCACGGTATGGGCGAAGAAATACTCGATCGTCTCGACATCCTGCGTCGCGGTCGCGACGAGATCGCCGGAACGCCGGCGCAGCAGATAGGCCGGCGCCAGCTGGTCGAGCTTGCGATAGAGCTGGAGGCGCATCTCCGCCAGCAGGCGATAGGCGAAATCATGCGCCAGCCAGGATTCGAGCCAGTGCAGCAACCCCGCCAGCGGCGCGACCACGCAGAGCGCGATCGCGAGGCTGGTGTAGTCCTCGCCGCGCACCAGCGCGCGCAGGATG
>JANNTF010000713.1:0-3521 GCA_031403455.1 Alphaproteobacteria bacterium
CAGCCGCCACGAAGCCGACGCCGCCGGCCGCCGCGCGCGCCCCGCAGCCGATCAAGCCCGCACCGGCAGCGCCGACGCCGATTGCCGCCGCGCAACCGGCGCGCCCGCGCCTGGTGGCCGAGAACGCCGGGCTGCAGGCCAACAATCTGGGCAAGCGGTTCAAGAACCGGCCTGTCGTGCGCGATGTCAGCCTCAACGTCAATCGCGGCGAGGCGGTCGGGCTGCTGGGCCCGAACGGCGCCGGCAAGACCACCTGCTTCTACATGATCACCGGGCTGATCTCGCCGGACTACGGCTCGATCATCATGGACGGCGTCGACCTGTCGGACCTGCCGATGTATCGCCGCGCGCGGCTGGGCATCGGCTACCTGCCGCAGGAAGCATCGATCTTTCGCGGCCTCACGGTCGAGCAGAACATCCGCGCGGTGATCGAAGTCGTGGAGAGCGATCCCAAGCGGCGCGAGGCGATGCTGGAAGACCTGCTCGCCGAGTTCTCGATCTCCCATCTGCGCCGCGCACCGGCTCTTGCACTGTCCGGCGGCGAGCGGCGGCGCACGGAGATCGCGCGCGCCCTCGCCTCGCAACCGCACTTCATGCTGCTCGACGAGCCTCTCGCCGGAATCGATCCCATCGCGGTCAGCGACATCCGCGACCTGGTGAGCCATCTCAAGGACCGCGGCATCGGCGTGCTGATCACCGACCACAACGTGCGCGAGACGCTGGAGATCGTCGACCGTGCGTACATTCTTCACGATGGCAGCGTATTGATGGAGGGCTCGCCCGAAGAGATAGTCGGCGATGTCAACGTGCGCCGCGTCTACCTAGGAGAGCGATTCTCGCTCTGATGGCCATGCCTCCGCCCAACGGCAGAAACATCGGACCTCGCCTCGACCTGCGTCAATCCCAGACGCTGGTGATGACGCCCCAGTTGCAGCAGGCGATCAAGCTGCTGCAGCTCTCGAATGTCGAGGTCAGCGCTTTCGTCGAGGCGGAGCTCGAGCGCAATCCCCTGCTCGAACGCGAGGAGGCCGACGTCTCGACGGCGCCCGACACGAGCGAACGCCCGGCCGATGACCGCAATGCCACCCCGCTTCTCGACCCGGTCGAGCGTGGCGCCGACGGTGCCGCGCGCGACGAGGTGCCGCTCGACAGCGACTTCTCCAACACCTGGGACGAGTCGCCGGGCGAGCCGAGCGGTCTCACCGGATGGGGCGCCGGCGGGGCGGGTTCGGGGCGCGCCGATTTCGAGAGTTCCGAGTTCAGTCAGGACCACATCCTCGCCCACGAAACCACGCTTCGCGAACATCTCGACGAACAGATCGCCGTCGACCTGCATGATCCGGTCGACCGCATGATCGCCAGCCACCTCACCCATCTCGTCGACGAGGCCGGCTACCTGCGCGGCGATGCGCATCAGATCGCCGAGACGCTGCGCTGTCCGGTCGAGCGCGTCGAGGCCACCCTCGCACGGGTCCAGCGTTTCGATCCGCCGGGCGTGTTCGCGCGCTCGTTGCAGGAATGCCTTGCGCTGCAGCTGCGCGAGAAGGACCGGCTCGATCCGGCGATGGCGGCACTGCTCGACAATCTCGACCTCCTCGCGAAGCGCGACATCGCGGCGCTGTTGAAGGTCTGCGGCGTCGACATCGCCGACCTCATGGACATGGTCACCGAGATCAAGGCACTCGATCCCAAGCCTGGACTGATCTTCGATCTGACCACCGCGCAACCGATCGTCCCGGACGTGCTGATGCGTGCCGCGCCGGGCGGCGGCTGGCTCGTCGAACTCAATCAGGACACGTTGCCGCGCGTACTCGTGAACCAGCGCTACCACGCTCGGGTCTCCAAACAGGTGCGCGGCCGCAACGACCGGGAATTCGTCGCCGAACAGATCCAATCCGCGAACTGGCTGGTCAAGTCGCTCCATCAGCGCGCTCAGACGATCCTCAAGGTCGCCAGCGAGATCGTTCGCCAGCAGGACGGATTCTTCCTGCGCGGCGTCCAGCATCTGCGGCCGCTGGTGCTGCGCGACATCGCCACGGCCATCGAGATGCACGAATCGACCGTGAGCAGAGTCACGACCAACAAATTCCTCGCCTCGCCGCATGGCATCTACGAGCTCAAGTATTTCTTCACCTCCGCCATCTCGGATAGCGCCGGCGGCGAGGCCCACTCGGCCGAATCCGTGCGGCACAGGATCAAGGAACTGATCGACAACGAGCCGGCCAGCAAGGTGCTGTCCGACGATGGTCTCGTCGACATGCTCAAAACCCATGGCATCGATATCGCCCGCCGCACGGTCGCTAAATACCGCGAGGCCCTTCACATCCCATCCTCGGTCCAGCGGCGCCGGGAGAAGGCGCTCGGCCTCTAGTCGGCTGGACCTGCGCGGGCAGGAATGCGGCGGATCTGCTCAAATTGACTCCTGGAAGGCTCAGGCCTATACCGCGCGCCCGATAGGCGACCAACCGACCCGACGAGGCCGGAGCCGCGCAACGTGAAACCCTGAGATCCTTCTCGCGCATGCAGCTTTCAGTGAGCGGCAAACATCTGGACGTGGGCGAATCGCTTCGTAGCCACGTCGCAGCGGCACTCGGTGTTGCCGTGGAGCGCCATTTCGGCCAGGCCATCGAAGCCAAGGTGGTATTCACCAAGGTTCGGCATCTGTTCCGGTCGGATATCTCCGTGCATCCGGCACGCGCCATGCTGGTGCAGAGCCATGGCGAGGCCGGCGATCCGTATGCCGCGTTCGACGCCGCCATGCACCGCCTGGAGACCCGCCTTCATCGCTACAAGGGCCGGTTGGTGGAACGCCGCAGAGCCGCCGAACGCGACGTCGGAACCCCGGCCGAGGCGCGCGCCTATATCCTCGATGCCGATCAGATGGCGGCCGATGACGGGGGGGCGGAAGACCGCATGCGCGGCGCCCCAGCCATAGTGGCGGAAACCGCACATTCTGTGGCAACACTGTCGCTTCAGGAAGCAGTGCTACGAATGGACCTGGCCGACGACACGGTCCTGCTCTTCCGCAACAGGGCTCATGGCGGGTATGGAGTCGTCCACCGCCGGGCAGACGGGTCGATCGGCTGGATCGACGCTGGACCACTCCCGAAGGATTGACCGGTTCAGCCGGCGTTCTGATTGCTGCGTGTAACCAAATTGCGATCGTTCATCATGGAAATATCTGATCTCGTGACGGCCAATGCGGTGTTCTCTTCGCTCAAAGCGACGAGCAAGAAGCAGGCGCTTCAGGAACTCGCCAGACGTGCGGCCGATCTCACCGGCGAGCAGGAGCGCGCGATTTTCGACGTGCTTCTCGAGCGTGAACGGTTGGGCACGACGGGGGTCGGGGACGGGGTTGCGATCCCCCACGGCAAGCTGCCGAACCTCAAGAAGCTGGTCGGGATCTTCGCACGACTCGAGCGGCCGATTGATTTCGAGGCGATCGACGAGCAGCCAGTCGATCTCATTTTCCTGCTCCTTGCGCCTGGAACGGCGGGAGCGGATCACTTGAAGGCGCTGGC
>JANNTF010000714.1:0-2191 GCA_031403455.1 Alphaproteobacteria bacterium
TGAAGGCGAGGCGATCGGCGATCACCTCGCCGGGCGGCGGCACGAGGCGCAGGATCGCGCGGCCGGTCATCGACTTGCCCGAACCGGATTCGCCGACCACGCCGAGCTTCTCGCGGCCCAGCGTAAAGCTCAGGCCGCGCACGGCCTCCACGATCCCGGTGCGCGTGTGGAAGCGGACCTGGAGATTCTGCACATCGAGCAGCGGGGCTTCGCTCATTGCGATTGTTTCGGGTCGAGGACGTCGCGCAAGCCGTCGCCGAGCAGGTTGAAGCCGAGCGCCACGGTGCAGATCGCGACCCCGGGCGCCGTTGCCACCCACCATTGGTCGAAGATGTGCTCGCGTCCCGTCGCGATCATCGCGCCCCATTCCGGCATCGGCGGCTGCGCGCCGAGGCCGAGGAAGCCGAGGCCGGCGGCGGTCAAGATGATCCCCGCCATGTCGAGGGTCGAGCGCACGATCAGCGACGGCGTGCAGAGCGGGATCACGTGGCGCAGCACGATGCGCGTCGGCGAGGCGCCCTGCAGACGCACCGCGGCGATGAAATCGGCGTTACGCAGCACCATCGCCTCGGCCCGCGCGACGCGCGCGTAGGGCGGCCAAGCGGTGAAGGCGATCGCGATCACCGCGTTCTCGATCCCCGGCCCCAGCGCGGCGACGAAGGCGAGCGCCAGGATCAGCCGCGGAAAGGCGAGGAAGATGTCGGTCACGCGCATCAGCGCGGTATCGATCCAGCCGCCGGCGTAACCCGCCGTGGCGCCGACCAGCAGCCCGATCGGTCCGACCGTCACCACGACCAGCAGCACGACGAACAGCGTGACACGCGCGCCATGCACGACGCGGCTGAAGATGTCGCGGCCGAGCGAATCCGTGCCGAAGAAATGCGCCATCGACGGCGCCAGCAGCCGCTGATCGAGCGCTTGTTTGAGCGGATCATGCGTCGCGATGATCGGCGCGAGCGCGGCGGCGAGCAGCAGCAGCACCACGATCACGAGGCCGATCACGGCCAGCGGATTGGTGCGGAAGGCGAGCCAGCGCAAATACGCCTGCCCCAGCCGCGATTGCAGCCGCGAGCCCGGGGAGTCCGACAGCAGCCAGGCGCGCGTCGCGACGCTCATCGCGCCCTCGGATCGACGAGGCGGTAGAGGATGTCGGACAGCAGGTTGAGCGCGATGAACACCGCGCCGACCACCAGCGTGCCGCCGAGCACCGCGTTCATGTCCGCATTCAGCAGCGAGTTGGTGATGTAGCGGCCGAGGCCGGGCCAGGCGAAGACGGTCTCCGTGAGCACCGAGCCCTCGAGCAATGTGGCGTAGCTGAGCGCGATCACGGTGATCAGCGGCACCATGGCGTTGCCGAGCGCATGGCGCCAGATCACGCGGCGCTCGGCGAGGCCCTTCACCCGCGCCGTGGTGACGTATTCCTGGCGCAGCTGCTCCAGCATGAAGCTGCGCGTCATGCGGCTGATATAGGCGAGGCTGAAATAGCCGAGCACGCAGGCCGGCAGCACGAGATGCGAGAAGGCGTTGCGGAACACCTCCCACTCCCCGCGCAAGGCGGAGTCGAGCAGGATCACGCCGGTGATCGGATCGACGATGTCGTCGAAGGCGACGCCCAGCCGCCCCGGCCCGCCGACGATTCCGAGCATGCGATAGAACACCAGCAATCCCATCAGCCCGAGCCAGAACACCGGCACCGAGAAGCCGAACAACCCGACCACGCGCACGAATTGATCGATGAATTTGCCGCGATTGACCGCGGCGACGACGCCGGCCGGCACGCCGATCACCACGCCGAGGATCGTGCCGAGCGTCGCCAGCTCGAGCGTCGCCGGAAAGACGCGGCGGATGTCCGCCAGCACGGTGTTCGATGTCAGCACCGAGCGGCCGAGATCGCCGTGCGCGATCTTCACCAGGTAGAGCCAGAATTGCTGATAGAGCGGCAGATCGAGGCCGAGCTCGATCTTCACGCGCTCGTAGACATCCGCCGGCGCGCGATCACCGACCGCGGCGAGCACCGGATCGATCGGCACCACGCGGCCGATGAAGAAGGTCACCAGCAGCAGGCCGAGGAACGTGATCGCGACGGTCGCGACCTCGCGGCCGATCGTGGCGGAGAATTTACGCGGGGACATGAAACGGTGTGGTGCGAAGCCCCCCACCCCAACCCTCCCCCGCAAGGGGGGAGGGAGCC
>JANNTF010000715.1:0-3342 GCA_031403455.1 Alphaproteobacteria bacterium
CTCGTCGGCTTGCCTGGCGATCGGATCCAGGTGAAGGGCGGCATCCTGCATGTCAACGGCGAAGCCGTTCGTCGCGATCCCGGGGAGACCTGCCGCGCCAAGGCGGGACGCGCCGAGGCCGACAAGACGGGATATGTCGAAGTCATGCCGGGCGGACGCAAGCACTGCATCTTCGAACGGTCGGATCGCGACGATCTCGACAACACGCCGGAGTTCCTGGTGCCGGCGGCGCATTATTTTGCGATGGGCGACAATCGCGACAACTCGATCGACAGCCGCTACCGCGCCCCTGACGGTTCGCGTCCGGTCGGGTTCATCCCGGCGGCCAATCTCGTGGGCCGCGCGGAGATCGTCTGGCTCTCGGTCGAAGAGGATTTGCGCTGGTACCAGGTGTGGCGCTGGCCGTTTGCGCTGCGCTTCGGGCGCATGTTTTCCGGCATTGAGTAACGCGCCCGTTGCGATTTCGTCGAGCGATCTGCAGGCGCTCGAGGCGTTGCTGGGCCATGCCTTCGTCGATCAGGCGCTGCTGCTCGGCGCGTTGACGCACTCGTCGCTCGGTGGCAGTCGCCGCGGGGCGGATCACGGCTTCGATCGGTTGGAGTTCCTGGGCGATCGGGTGCTCGGATTGGTGGTGGCCCATCTTCTGGTCACCAATTTTCCTCGCGCCGATGAGGGTGAACTCGGCCAGCGCTTCGCGGTGCTCGTGAGCGAACCGAGCCTCGCGGAGGTCGCTCGGGAAATCGAACTCGGCCGGTTCCTCAAGCTCGCGACCAGCGAGGAACTCGACAGCAAGCGCCGCAATCCGGCGGTGCTCGCGGATGGCTTCGAGGCATTGCTGGGCGCCCTGTTTCGCGACGGCGGCTTCGCCGTTGCCGAGCAGTTCCTGCACCGCCATTTCCAGCCGCGTGTGCAAGCGATGGTGGCGCCGCCGCGCGAACCCAAGACGACCCTGCAGGAATGGGCGCAGGCGCGCGGCTTGCCATTGCCGATCTATCGGCTGAGCGCTTCCGACGGACCAGCGCATAGTCCGCATTTCATCATCGAGGTAGAGGTGGGTGGGCATCGTGCGCGCGGCGAGGGCGCCGCCAAGCGGATCGCCGAGCGCGCCGCCGCCACGTCCTTGCTCATGATCCTGGAGAAAGCATGAAGCGCTGTGGATACGTGGCCTTGCTGGGTGCGGCGAATGTCGGCAAATCGACTCTGGTGAACCAGCTCGTCGGCGCAAAAGTCGCCATCGTTTCGGCGAAGGCGCAAACGACCCGTACACGCGTCACCGGCATCGCGATTGCCGAGGAGACGCAGCTGGTGCTGCTCGATCTGCCCGGGGTCTTCGCGCCGCGTCGGCGCCTGGATCGCGCGATGGTCGATGCGGCGTGGCGCGGCGTCGCGGACGCCGATCGCGTGATGTTCATCGCGGATGCGACGATCGGTCTCGACGACGCCGCCATGGCGGCGATCGAGGGGCTACGCACGCGCGGTGCGAAAGCCGATGCCGTGATCAACAAGGTCGATGCGATCAATCGGCCGTTGCTGCTGAAACTCGCCAAGGATATCGAGGCGGCGGGCATCTTCGATCGCATCTTCATGGTTTCGGCGAAGACCGGCGACGGTGTCGATGATGTGCGGCGCTGGCTCGCAGGGCTGATGCCCGAAGGACCGTGGTTGTTCCCCGAGGATCAGCTCATGGATCTCACCGAGCGGCTCTTCGCGGCCGAGCTCACGCGCGAACAGATCTTCCGTCAGCTGCATCAGGAACTGCCGTACTCCGCCGCCGTGATCACGGATCGCTGGGTGGAGAACGCCGACGGCTCGGCGCGCGTCGAACAAACGATCTATGTCGAGCGCGACGGGCAAAAGGCGATTGTGATCGGCGCCGGCGCCTCACGGCTGAAGACGATCGGGGCTTCGGCGCGCAGCGAACTCGCGAAGGCGCTGGATCGGCCGATCCATCTGTTTCTGCATGTCAAAGTGCGCCCCGAATGGAGCGAAGCGCGTGAACTCTACCGCGATTGGGGTCTGGAGTTCGGCGCCAAGAGCGACCCGAGCCGCGGTTGAGTCTCAGCGGGCGTTTCAGCGTGTGAGTGCGCTGAACACCGCTCGGTCGGTAACGCCCTCGCACGCGATCGCGAGCAAGTTGCTGCGCGTGGCGATGGCGAGTTCGCCGCGCGAGCGCGTGCCCCGGCAGGCGGCGACGAGGCCAGCGATGGCGGCGATCCCCGTCTCACCGATTTCTAGTCCAGGTGGTCCCCAGGCGCCATGGGCCAGGGCACGCAGCGTCTCGATCGCGACGTCGTCGTCGATCGCCAGCGCTGCATCCAGGCCGGCGTGCAGGATTGGCCAAGCGACGCGCGACGGCGTCTTGACCACCAACCCATCCATCACCGAATTTCCTGCATCGTCGAGCACGATCGCCGCACCGGCATCGAGGCTCCGCCGCACGCAATCCGAATGCGTCGGCTCGACGCTGATCAGTCGCGGGCGATGCGCCCCGAAGCGCTGCCAGAGACGCGCGCAGCTGGCGGCCGCGAGCGTTCCATTGCCGGCCGCCACGAAAACATGGCTGTGGGGCTCGCTCGCACCCTGCGTGGCGATCTCGTCGGCGAGGACCGCATAGCCGGCGAGTGTATCGCGCGCGATCGCGCTGCCGCTTTCGCCCGCCACATCGGCGATGAGAATGCGCTCGACACGACCCGCGCTGGCGTTGATCGCCGCATCGAGCGCCGCGTCGAAATTGCCGGGGATACGGCTCACCTCGGCGCCGAAGCTGCGTATCGCGGCTTCGCGATCCGGACTTGTATGTGCCGGCATGAAGATCAGGCAGCGGACACCGAAACGGCGCGCGGCCCAGGCGAGCGCACGTCCATGGTTGCCCGATGTCGCGGCCACCGCCGTGAAATCTTCTGCGGCGCCTGACGCCTTGCGCCGCTCCAGTTCCCGTCCCAGCGCATAGGGTGGACCAAGAGCCTTGAAGCTGCCGACCTCGAAGCGCATGCCCTCGTGCTTGATCGTCACGCGGGCGACTCCGAGCAGCGCGGCGAGACCGGGCAGCTCGATCATCGGCGTCGGTCGATATCCGGGCCAGATTCCGATCACGTCCCGGGCTCGCACGACATCGGCATCGGCGACGATGTCGGCGAGCCGGGTCGGATAGGTCTCCGGCCGCGGAATCGTGCGCAGGGTTACGACGGGCTCTCGGTCCATCGCCGTTCTCGTGTCCAGTGATGGAACGCCAGCGCCGCGTGCGCGTCGACGGGGAAGAGCGGGCGATCGACGCGACGCCAGGGCAGGGACGCGAGGTTGGGCGTCGTTGGTCCCGGCGTGTCGAGGATCAGCTGCGCCCCG
>JANNTF010000716.1:0-1122 GCA_031403455.1 Alphaproteobacteria bacterium
GCTGATCGGCGCGAACAGCAGACGACCGAAATTTCGCGCGGCGCCGTGCATGGCCCTAGCGACTCCCGCCGCCTGTCGCCGGCATGGCCGCGAGCACGCGGCATTCGATCGGCATCGCGCGCACCCATTGCCCCGGCGCGAGGGCGCGAAACGCCCCCGTACTCGGCTTCTTGCAGGCCAGCGTCTGTCCGCCTTCGGTGGTCAGCGTGAACGACACGACCTCGCCCGAGAATACGCGCCGTTCGATGCACGCGCGTATGCCCGGCACACCGGCGAGATCGTCGCCGAGATCGACGCGCTCCGGCCGCACGAAGAGCAGCGCCTTCTCGCCCAGGGCCAGCGCCGTGCCATCGGACGCGGCGCCGATGACCGCGCCACCCGGCAACTCCACGGCAACTTCGCCGGCGCGGCTTGCGACCACCCGCCCCTCGAGCAGCGACGCCTCGCCGATGAACTCGGCCACGAAACGCGTCGCCGGTGCGTCGTAGAGCGCCTCCGGCGGACCCAGCTGCTCGATACGACCGGCATTGAGCAAGGCGACGCGATCCGACATCTCGAACGCCTCGTCCTGATCATGGGTGACGAAGATCGTGGTGATGCCGAGGCGGCGCTGGATGTCGCGCAGTTCGAGGCGCATGCGCTTGCGCAGCAGCGCATCGAGATTCGAGAGCGGTTCGTCGAGCAGGAGCATGGTCGGCTCGATCACCAGCGCGCGCGCGAGGGCGACACGCTGGCGCTGGCCGCCGCTGAGCTGATCGGGATAGCGCGCTTCGACGCCGGGAAGACCGACCAGATCGAGCATGGCGCCGACGCGCTGCGTGATCTCCGCCGTCGCGACGCGGCGCATGCGCAGACCGAAAGCGATGTTCTCGGCGATCGTCTTGTGCGGAAACAGGGCGTAGTTCTGGAACACGAGGCCCATGTCGCGGTGCGGTGGCGCGACGTGGGTAAGGTCGCGATCACCCATGGTGACGCGCCCTTCATCGGGCTGCAGCAGCCCGGCGATGATGTGCAGCGTGGTCGTCTTGCCGCAGCCGGAGGGGCCGAGGATATTGAGGACTTCCCCCTCCTCGACCGCGAGCGACAGCGGACCGACCGCGAGCGTGCCGCCATAGCGCTTGG
>JANNTF010000717.1:0-7927 GCA_031403455.1 Alphaproteobacteria bacterium
GTCAGCGGCGTGCGCAGTTCGTGCGTGACGGTGGTCAGGAACTCGTCCTTGAGGCGATCGAGCTCGCGCAACCGCATGTTCGCCGCGCGCAGCTCCGCCGACGCCTCCTCGAGGGCCTTCGATTTCTGCTCGAGCTGGCGCGAGTACTCGATCACCGCCGTCGCCTCGTCGAGGATCGCCATCACCTCGCCCAGGCTGACGTCTTCGCCCTTCACCACCGAGGCCGTCATCACGCGCGCCGAGGCGGCGCCGATCGCGCCCGCCAGCAGCCGCTCGGTGAACCCCACGAAGCTCGCATCCGCGCGCTCGACGCGACGCAGATCGACGCCGCGCTCGCGCGCATGGGCTTCGAACGCCTGCACCGCCCGCGTGCGGCCGACGAAGCGCGCGGCGAGCTGGATCAACTCGTCGATCTGCGCCGTGCCGCGCCAGGCCGGCGCGCGCGTCGCCTCCTCGTGGCTGAACACTTCGACGAAGCGTGTCGCCTGCATCCGCTCCGTTGCGCTCGGTCGCGTCGTCAGCGACAGCCCGACGAACAGACCGATATTCGCCACCATGCTCCAGAACAGCGCATGCGCAAGCGGATCGCCCAGCGACAGGCCGAACAGCGCATAGGGTCGCAGCCACGCAATCCCGCCCGGACCGTCCGCGAGGATGCGCGCGTCGATCCAACCGGATCGCGCGAAGGCGGGCAGAAGAAGCGTGTAGCCCCAGATTCCGAAGCCGCCGATCAGACCGCCGAACGCGCCGGCGCGGGTCGCACCGCGCCAGTACATGCCGCCGATGATCGTCGGCGCGAATTGCGCCACGGCCGCGAAGGACAGCAGGCCGATCGACACCAGCGCGTAGGAACCGCCGATGAAATGGAAGTAGAGATAGCCAAGCAGCAGGACGAGTACGATCGAGCCGCGCCGGATCGCGACCAGCAATCCCGTGAGATCGGCGCGTCCGGCGAGCCCCAGGACTCGAATGCGCAGCAGGATCGGCATCACCAGGTCGTTGCAGAGCATGGTGGCGAGCGCGATCGTCTCCACGATCACCATGCCCGTCGCCGCGGAGAGCCCGCCCACGAAAGCGATCATCGCGACCGCGCGGGCGCCGGCCTGCAGCGGCAGCGCGAGCACGAAGAGGTCGCTGTCGACGCTGCCGGGCGTGAAGGTGATCAGCCCTGCGAGCGCGATCGGTAAGACGAACAGATTGATCAGCAGCAGGTAGAGCGGGAACAGCCACGACGCCTTGGCCAGATGGCGCTCGTCGACATTCTCCACGATCGCCACCTGGAACTGCCGCGGCAGGAACAGGATCGCCGCCATCGAGAGCAGCGTGAGCGTGATCCAGCCCGCGGGACCGCTGGTCCCCGTGCTCACCAGCAACGGCGCGATGTCGGGACGCTCGAGCGCGCGCGCGAAGATGTCCTGCGGTCCAGCGAACATCACGAAGGTGACGAAGAGCCCGACGACGATGAACGCGGCCAGCTTCACGATCGACTCGAAGGCGATCGCCGCGACCATGCCTTCATGGCGTTCGGTCGCGTCGATATGGCGGGTGCCGTAGAGAATCGCGAAGGCCGCCATCAACGTCGCCACGTAGAACGCCGTGTCGTCGAGGGTGCCGCGCCCCATGCCGGCTGGATCGCCGCGGAGGATTTCGACGCTGGCGGTGACGCCCTTGAGCTGCAGGGCGATGTAGGGCGTGATCACGACCAGCGAGATGACGGCGACCAGACCGCCGAGGAGCGAACTCTTGCCGTAGCGCGAGGCGACGAAATCGGCGATCGAGGTGATGCGGTTCGCCTTGGAGATGCGCAGCATCTTGCGCGTCACATGCCACCACAGCACGGCGACGAGGGTCGGCCCGAGATAGATGGCGACGAAGTCGATGCCGTTGGCGGCCGCGCGCCCGACCGAGCCGTAGAAAGTCCACGCCGTGCAATAGACCGCCATCGACAGCGCGTAGATCGTCGGGTTGGCGACGACGCTGCGCCCGGCATCGGCGCGGCGGTCGCCCCAGCGCGCGATCGCGAACAGCAGACAGAGATAGCCGATCGCGGCGCCGATGATGAACCAGGAGGGCATGGCGGAGCTCAGCGCTCGCGATCGCCGCTGCGCGCGATGCGCGCGAGCAGGACGATCACGACGGCCCAGGCCACGAAGATGTAGACGACGAGCAGCGGCAGTCCCGCCACCCGGCTCGGCTGCGCGACCAGCGCAAGCAGGACCGGGCTGAACAGCAGCGCGGCGAGCAGCAGCAGACCGATCAGGCGTTCCCCCAGGCGCGAGGATTTCATCGCGCCCGCCTCAGAACTGACGCGCGCGGACGCGCAGCTCGAGCGCCATGCGCGAGGCGTTCATCAATCTCTCCAGGGTCGTGATCCCGCGCTGATCGAGGAGATCGAGGAGGCGCACGAATATCGCCGCCGTCGCCATCGCATCGCCGAGCGCGGTATGTCGGCCGGTGATCTGCACGCCGACCCGCGCCGCGATCGCGTCGAGATCGTGGTCCTGGAGTTCGGGGTGCAGGAATTGCGAGATCAGCAACGTATCGAGGACCGGCATGTCGAAGCGCACGCCGCTCTCGCTCTCCTTCAGCTTGAGGAAGGTGAGGTCGAAGGCGGCATTATGCGCGACCAGCACCGCGCCCTCGCAGAAGTTGCGCAGCTGCGGCAGGGCGATCGACACCGGAGGCGCGGCGGCGACCATCGCGTCCGTGATGCCGTGAAAGCGAATCGAGCCCGGCGGAATCGAGCGCCCGGGATTGATCAGGCGCGAGAACGTCTCGCCGGTCAGGATGCGGCCATTCACGACGCGCACCGCGCCGATCGAGACGATCTCATCGCCGTCGGACGGCTTGAGGCCCGTCGTCTCGGTATCGAACACTACGAACGTCAACGCTTGCAGCGCGGCGTGCGCGTTCTCGGTCGCCGCGCCAAACAGGGCGAAATCGTAGAATTCGGGGCGTGGCGGAAGGGCGGGCGCCGGCGTGGCGCTGAAGCGCGCGTCCCGTGCGGCGGGCACCGGCACGCGCAGCACCGCATGCCCCGCCGTCGATGCGCGGCTCCAGATCGTGCTGCCGTGACGCTGCAGCACATCACCGAGCGTCGCGGCGCCCAGCGCCCCGGTCAGCGTCTCCTCCAGCCAGCGATTCAGCGTCGCCGCGCCGATCGGGCTGCCGGCCCAGACAAAGTCGAGATAGGCCGCGTGCTCGCCGGCAACGGCCTCGATGTCGATCGCCCGGGTCGAGGCCTGGTGCGCGATACGATCCGCGATCCGTTGCAGCGCGATGACGAGGGACTGGCTGTCGACGTGGAGCCAGCGCGGCAGGCCGACAGGCGTGATGACCGGCCCACCGGCATCGGCCGCGCGCTTGGCGAGGATGCGAAAAATGTCGAGCGACATGACGTCGGCGAGAGGCCAATGCCCAAATTTCAGATCGCGCGCGCCGCGGTCGAAGGCTTCGAGACCGGCCACCAGCGCGGCGCTCTCGCGCTGCACGACGCCATCGAACGCGCCACGGCGCCCGGCTTCCATGTCGGGAAACGCGGCCAGCGTCTCGGCGGCGGCGTGCAGATTCGCGATCGGCCGCCGCAAGCCGTCGCCAAGCTGGCGCAGCAGCCGATCGCGCGCCTCGAGCTCCGCGACCTCACGGGTCGCATCCGCGATCGTGAGCACGTAGCCGGTCGCTCGGCCGGACTCGTCGCGGATGAGCGAAAGCCGGCCGAGGAGCAGCCGTGTCGCCTCCGCGGTCGCGCAGACCAAGGCGCACGCATCCGACCCCTCGCCCGGCATGGGCCCGGCATGCAGCAGGCGCTCGAGGGCGTGGAGCACGGGCTCACGCGCGATCAGGTTGAACAGCGAGCGTCCGAGCCCCAGCTCACCCGCCACGTGGAGCAGGCCGAGCGCGGCATGGTTGTAGAGCAGCACGCGATGATCGAGCGTGCAGATCAACACGCCCTCGGAGAGATCGCGCAGGATGGTCTCCAATCGCTGCTTCTGCTCCTCCACGCGTGACGTCGCCGCGGCGATCTCCGCTGCACGCCGGTCGCGCTCCTGCGCGAGCGCGGCGCCGAGCCGGCTGATGGCCGCGGGCAACGGCGCCAGCCAGGGATGCGCGTGCGCGCTCAACGCGTGATCGCTGCGCGCCTCGGCGACGAAGCGGGCTTCGGCGGCGAGGCGGCGCAAGGGCAACACCATCCGGGTGCGCACGACCAGCGCCGCGAGCAGCAGCGCCACGAGGAAGCCCGACAGGCCGGCAGCGATCAGCTCGCCCCAACTCAACGCGGCGAGTCCGCGGCCGTCGGCCTCGGCGGTTTCCACGGCGAGCATCACGATGGTGAGGAGCACTGCCAGCCCGGCGAGTCCCGCCACCGCCAGCGCGATCCATAGCGGCCGCGCGTGCGGCGTCTCGGGTTTGCGCCACGCCTGCTCGTCGGTGTCAGCCATCGCGCGGAGCGAGCAGCTGGCGCACACGCGCGACCAGCTCGCGCGTCGAGAAGGGTTTGGTCACATACTCATCGGCACCGAGCGCCAGCCCCTTCTCCCGCTCGACCTCGCGCGAGCGCGCCGTGAGCATCACGATCTTGGTGTGCGCACATCTCTGGTCGCCGCGAATCGCCTGGCAGACCTCGTAGCCGTCGCGGCCGGGCATCATCAGATCGAGCAGCACGAGATCGGGCGCCCGCTCGGCGACCGCGGCCAAGGCGGCATCGCCATCGCGGGCGATGCGCACCTCGAACCCGGCCTGGCGCATCAGGAACTCGAGCGACAGGACGATGTTGGGTTCGTCGTCGACCACCAGCACGGAAGCCGGCATGCGCGTCCTTCCCGGTCCGCTTTCCGCGGCACCCTTATCGCGCGCAGGATACGCAAGAGATGCGCCACGCGCCACGCGCCGCGCCCCCTTCGCGGGCGACCTCCACGTGCTATAAGCGTCGCCATGAGCCAGACATCCCCAGACGACGGTTGGGTCGCGATCCCCGTCTCCGTTCTCACCGGCTTTCTCGGCAGCGGCAAGACCACCCTGCTCGGCAAGCTCCTCCGTCATCCCGGCATGGGCGAAACCGCCGTGCTGATCAACGAATTCGGCGAGATCGGCCTCGATCACGAATTGTTGGAGAAGGTCGACAACGAGACGGTCGTGATGAGCTCGGGCTGCCTGTGCTGCACGATCCGCGGCGATCTCGTGAACGCGCTGCGCTCGCTCTATTTCCGGCGCGTGCGCGGCGAAGTCCCGCCGTTCAAGCGCGTGGTGATCGAGACCACCGGCCTCGCCGACCCCGCGCCGATCCTCCATACCCTGATGGAGGACCCGATCCTGGAGGCCTATTTCCGGCTCGATTCGGTGGTTGCCACGGTCGACGCCGTGAATGGCGCCTCGCAGCTCGACACGCAGTTCGAATCCGTCAAGCAGGCCGCGGTCGCCGACCGCATCATCCTGACCAAGACCGATTTGCCCGAGGCCAAGGAAACCGAGCGGCTGCGCGCGCGGCTTCACAAGCTCAACCCCGCGGCCCCGATCCTGAAGATCAGCTTCGGCGACGTCGATCCCGAACAATTGTTCAACGCCGGGCTCTACGATCCGAAGACCAAGACCGCGGATGTCCAGGGCTGGCTGCGCGCCGAGGCCTATGAGCCGGCGGGCCATGGCCACGATCACCACCACCATGATCATGATCACGACCATGACCATGACCATCATGACCACGATCAGGCGCATGCCGGCGGCGACGACCAGGATCCGCATGATGTGAATCGCCATGACAAGCGGATCTCCTCGACCTGCCTGACCCTCGACGAGCCGGTGGACTGGGATTCGTTCAGCCTGTGGCTGGGCTCGCTCGCGCGCTATCGCGGCGAGGATCTGCTGCGCATCAAGGGCATCCTGAACGTCGCGGGCGAGGAACGGCCGGTGGCGATCCACGGCATCCAGCACCTCTTCCACCCGCCGGCGCGGTTACCGGCCTGGCCCGGCGCCGATCGCCGATCGCGCATCGTGTTCATCACGCGCGATATCGACCGCAAATTCCTCGAGGACTCGCTGGCCTCCTACAAGGACCCGGCCAAACGACTGGCGGAGATGCGCGCCCAGAGCTGAGCCGCCGCGTGACTTGATCGGCGCCGGCGCGATGCTCAGGCCAGCAGCTTCTTCACCGCGGCCGAGGCTTTCGCGAAATCCATCTTGCCGGTGAACTTGGCCTTCAGCGCGCCGATCACCTTGCCCATGTCCTTGATGCCGGTGGCGCCGAGCTCGGCAACCGCGGCGTTGATCGCGGCGGTGATCTCGTCATCCGACAGCTGCTTGGGCAGGAACGTTTCGATGATCGCGATCTCCTCGCGCTCCTGTTCCGCCAGCTCGATCCGCCCGCCCTGCTCGTAGAGCGTGATCGATTCATGCCGGGTCTTGATCATCGACTGCAGCATCTGCGCGATGTCGTCCTCCGAGATTCCGTCGTGGTTGCCCTTGCCGCGCGCCGCGATGTCGCGGTCCTTCAAGGCGGCCATGATCAGCCGGACCGTGCCGACGCTGCGCTCGTTCCTCGCTTTCATCGAGTTCCTGAGCGTTTCAGTGAAGCGCGCCCGCAACATGGTCCGATCTCCTGATTGACGGGGCTCTTGCCCGACCGGGAGGCTACGCCTGCGAGCGTTCGCTCCGCAATTGGCCTGGCATCGGGCGATGCATGGAAAACCCGCGCCAGATCTAGCTCGCTGGCGCTTGACGCTCCTGGGCTCTTCGATTACACCCCGCGCCTCAGTACGCATCGGTGCACGCAGAGTCGCCGCTGCTTCTGGTCAAGGAACTTCCACGGATGACGAACGCGGCCGCCCTCTCCCGCGCCGAATGGCTTGCGCGGGTCGAGTCCTTGCGTCCGCCGGGCGCAACAGCAGCGCTGGTGCTCGGCGATGGCAGCGTATTCTGGGGACGCGGACTCGGCGCGGCGACCACACGAGTCGGCGAGGTCTGCTTCAACACCTCGATGACCGGGTACCAGGAGATCCTGACCGATCCGTCCTATGCCGGACAGATCATCAATTTCACCTTCCCGCATATCGGCAATGTCGGGACCAATCCCGAGGACATCGAGACGATCACCCCGGCCGCGCGCGGCTGCGTGCTGCGCGCCGACATCACCGCGCCGTCGAATTTCCGCGCGCAGCTTCATCTCGATGCGTGGCTGAAGAGTCATGAAATGCCCGGCATCTCGGGCGTCGACACGCGTGCGATCACGCGCCGCATCCGCGACCACGGCGCGCCCAACGGCGTGCTCGTGCATGCGCCCGACGGCGGCATCGACATGTCAGATGCACTCGACCAGGCGCGCGCCTGGCCAGGACTCGAAGGCATGGACCTCGCCATCGAGGTCAGCACGCGCCAGCTCTATCACTGGGACGAGACGCTCTGGGCGCTGGGCAAGGGCCACGGCAAGCAGACGCAGCCGCGCTTCAAGGTCGTCGCCGTCGATTACGGCGCCAAGCGCAACATCCTGCGCTGCCTCGCCAGCGCCGGCTGCGATGTGACGGTGGTGCCAGCGCAAGCCAGCGCCGAGGACATCCTGCGCCACCAGCCCGATGGCGTGTTCCTCTCCAATGGCCCAGGCGATCCCGCGGCGACCGGGGCCTACGCCGTGCCCGTGATCCGCGCGCTGATGCAGCGCGGCACGCCGATCTTCGGCATCTGCCTCGGCCACCAGATTCTCGCGCTCGCGCTCGGCGCCAGGACGTTCAAGCTCGAGCGCGGCCATCGCGGCGCCAATCACCCCGTGCAGGATCTCGAGACCCTCAAGGTCGAGATCACCAGCCAGAATCACGGCTTCGCGGTCGACCCCACAACGCTGCCGGCCGGCGTGAAAGTGACTCACGTCTCGCTCTTCGACGGCACCAACGAAGGCCTGCGCGTCGAGGGCAAGCCGTTCTTCTCGGTGCAGTATCACCCG
>JANNTF010000718.1:0-4537 GCA_031403455.1 Alphaproteobacteria bacterium
CGCTCGAGCGCATCGCGCTCATCGCCGCGACGCTGGTCCTGATCTCCGCGGGCTGGACGCCGGTGCACGCTCAGAGCCCCGAGCGCGTCTACCGCCTCGGGCATCTGACGGTGACCGAGGAATCCGTCACGTTGGCGCGGCTCTATCTGCTGCCGGAACTCGCGAGGCTCGGCTTCGTCGAGGGCCGCAATCTCGTCTTCGATGCGCGCACCGGCGCCGTGGGCGAACTGCCGGGCCTGATGCGCGAGCTGCTGGCCGCCAGGCCGGACGCGATCGTCACCGTCGGTCCCGCGACCCGCGCCGCCGGGGCGGCGACGCGTACGGTGCCGATCGTCTCGTCCGGCTTCGATCCGGTGGCGGTGGGACTCGCCGCGAGCCTCGCGCGCCCTGGCGGCAACGTCACCGGCGTCGCGCTGCTGGTACCGGAGCTCGACGCCAAGCGGCTGGACCTGCTGCTTGAGACGGTGCCGGGGCGACGGCGCGTGGCCGTGCTCTTCGATTCGGCCTCGTCGACCCGACAGTTGAGCGAGCGCGAGATGCGCGGCGTCGCGGCGAGCGCGGGCATCGACCTGCTCGACTTCACCGCCGCCGCACCCGCCGACTACCAAGCGGCATTTGCCGCGATGGGCGCAGTGGGCGCGCAGGCGCTGGTGATCGGCGCTTCGGCGCAGTTCAGCGGCAGCAACATGCTGATTCTCGCCGCGCTCGCCCTCGAGGCGCGCCTGCCGACGATCTGCGAGTGGGCGAGGAATGCGGGGGACGGCTGCCTCCTCGGTTATGGTCCGGACTTGCCCGCGCTGCGCCGGCGCATGGCCGATCAGGTCGCCCGCATCTTTCGCGGCGCCGCACCTGGGAACGTCCCGATCGAGCTGCCGACGCTGTTCGAGTTCGCCGTAAACCTCAAGGTCGCGAAAGCGCTGGGCCTCGACCTGCCGCCCGCGATCCTCGCCCGCGCCGACGAGGTGATCGAGTGATCGCGCGACGCGCGCTGTTGCTCGCCGCGACGGCGTTGCCGATCGGCGTGGCGCGCGCCGCCGATCCAGCGCGCATCGCGGTCGTGCTCTCCCGCACGCCGCAGACACATGACGTGTTCCTCGCCTCGTTTCGTCGTGGCCTTGCCCAGGCGCGGCTCGTCGAGGGGCGGGATGTCGTGCTCTCAGCGCATTATCTCGAGGGGGATTTCTCGCGCTTGCCGGCGCTCGGCGCCGCGATCGTCGACAGTCAGGCGCGGATCATCGTCGCCGCGTCGAGCGGCGCGCTCGCCGGTTTGCGCAGGACGCCCACGACGATCCCGATGGTCCTGGCGGCGGGCAGCGATCCGATCGGTGCCGGGCTCGCGGTGTCGCTTGCCCGTCCCGGGGGCAACGTCACCGGCGTCTCCAGCCAGTACGTCGATCTGGTCGAGAAGCAGTTCGGCTCTCTGCCGGAGATGCTGCCCAATCTGCGCAGCTTGCTGGGCCTGCGCGGCGAAAGCGCGTCGAACAGCCAGCGTCGGGAAGACGAGTTCCTGCGCGTATCGGCGCGACTCGGGTTCGCCGGCCGCGTCGTCGTCCTGGCGGATCGCCCCGATTTCGAAGGGCTGCGTGCGGCGATCGCGGCACAACGGCCCGATGCCGTGTTCGTGTTCCTCGATCCGGCGACCTTGACCCATCGTCGCCCGATCATGGCGATCGCCGACGCGCTGCGGCTCCCGGTCGTCGCGCCGTTTCGCGAATTCGCGGAGATCGGCGCGCTGATGAGTTACGGCGCGAGCCTCGTCGATGGCTGGGAGCGCGCGGCGTGGTTCGTCGACCGCATCCTGAAAGGCGCCAATCCCGCTGAAATACCGATTGAGCAGCCGACGCGCTTCGAGCTGGTGGTCAATCAGAAGACCGCGCGGACGCTTGGCCTGACCATTCCCGCCGCCGTGCTCGCCGGCGCCGACGAGGTGATCGAATGATCCGACGTGATTTGCTCTCGCTCCTCGGTGGCGCCGCTGCGGTGTCGCCGATCGTTGCCCGCGCGCAGCTTCGCGCGATGCCAGTCGTCGGGTATGTCAGCAACGGCTCGCGCGAGGCCTTTGCGCCCTATGTCGCGGCCTTCGTCGGCGGCCTGAGCGAAGCCGGCTATGTCGAGGGCCGCAACGTCGCGATCGAATATCGCTGGGCCGAGGGTCGGTCTGAGCGGCGGCCGGCGCTCATCGCCGAGCTGGTCGGCCGTCCGGTGAGCGTGCTCGTGATCTCCGGCGGTGCGGTGAACGCGGCCAGGTCAGCGACGACCACGCTTCCGATCGTCGTTCTATTCGGCGCCGATCCGGTCAGGGACGGCTACGTCGCCAGCTTCAACCGGCCGGGCGGCAACATCACCGGTGCGTCCATGTTCACCTACGAGCTGGGACCCAAGCGCCTGGAGGTTCTGCGCGAGCTCGTGCCGAACGCGGCCGTCATCGCGGTGCTGGCCAACCCGACGAACCCGGGTTCCGAACCAAAATCCGATCTGACTTCGGTCGAGGTCGCCGCGCGCGCGGTCGGGCAACGCATCGAGATTCTCCGAGCCAGCAACGACGACGAACTCGACGCCGCCTTCACGGCGATGGCCGAGCTTCGGGCCGGCGGTCTGTTGGTGATGGCCGATCCGTTCTTCAACAACCGGCGCGAGCGGATCGTGGCGCTCGCTGCGCGCCATGCGATCCCCGCGATCTACGAGTGGCGGGAATTCGCCGAGGCCGGCGGGCTGATGAGCTATGGCAGCAGCTTCACCGACGGGCAGCGCCAGATCGGCCGCTATGTCGGCGCGATCCTGAAGGGCGCGAAGCCGGCCGAGCTGCCGGTGGTGCAGAACGTGAAGGTCGAACTCGTCGTCAATCTGAACACCGCGAAGAATCTCGGCTTCACCATCCCGCAATCACTGACCGGCCGCGCCGATGAGGTGATCGAATGAAGCGGCGGGCGGTCCTCGGAATCGCGGCGGCGGCGATGCTGGCGCGGGCGCGTGACGCGGCGGGGCAACAGCGACGCGCCCCGGTGATCGGGCTGCTGGTGTTCGAGAACTCGCGGGCGGTCTACACGGCACTGCGCGAGGCGCTGCGCGAACGTGGCCATGTCGACGGCGCCAATCTGCGCATCGAGCTGCGTTCCGCCGACGGCAAGGAGGAGCGGCTCGACGGGCTGGCCGTGGAGCTCGTGGCGCTGCGGGTCGATCTGATCGTCGCCTGGTTCACGCCGGCCGCGCTCGCGGCCAAGCGCGCGACGCGCGAGATCCCGATCGTGATGACCTCGGGCGACCCGGTCGGCTCGGGCATCGTTGCCAGCCTGGCAAGGCCCGGCGGCAACGTGACGGGATCGTCGGGGCAGGCGGCGGAGCTGGGTGGCAAGCTGCTCGAATTGCTGCGCGAGGCCTTGCCGGCGCTGCGCCGCGTCGGCCTGCTCGCCAGCGCCACCGATCCGTTCGCCGCGACATTCGTCGAGCAGTTCCGCAGGGCTGCGCCGATTCTCGGACTCGAGCTGCAGGCGATCCTCGCCGGCGACGGCGGCGAACTCGAGGCGGGGTTCGCGACCCTGGCCGCCGCACGCGTCGACGCTGTGATCGCGCAACCGACTCTGCCGCATGCCCGCGTGCTTGCGCTGGCGCAGGGCCACGCGCTGCCGGTCGTATCGATCCTGCGCCTGCTCGCCGAATCCGGCGCGCTGATGACCTTTGGCGCGAATGTCGACGAGCGCATCGACCAGGTCGCCGCCTATGTCGATCGCATCCTCAAGGGCGCCAAGCCGGAGGATCTTCCCGTGGTCCAGCCGACGCGCTTCGAGATGGTGATCAATCTCCGGACCGCGCGCACGCTCGGCATCGTCGTGCCTGCCGCGGTCCTCGCCCGCGCCGACGAGGTGATCGAATGAAGCGAAGGCATGCTCTGGCGCTAACATTGGGAATCGCCACGATGGCCGCTGGCGGCCGGGCGCAGACGCGCGAGCGCCGCGTCGGCTTCCTGTCGAGCAATCTCAGACCGAGCGAGGCCGCGCTGTCGGCCCATCCTTTGCTCAAGGGGCTGGCGCAATACGGCTACGTTGTCGGACGCAACCTCGTGATCGACTGGCGCTTCGCGGCTGGGCAGTTCGAAGCCTTGCCCGATCTGGTGGCCGAGCTCGTCCGCGTGCCGGTCGATGTCATCGTGGCCGGAGGCGGGCTCGCGGCGAGCGCCGCTGCAGCGACCGCGACTCAGATACCGGTGGTCGTGGTCAGCGCCGGCGATCCCGTGGGCATGGGCCTGGTGGCGAGCCTCGCGCGCCCGGGCGGCCATGTCACCGGCGTCACGGAGGCCTCGACCGAACTCAGCAGCAAGCGCCTCGACCTCCTCACCCAGCTGGCGCCGCGCGCGGCACGAATCGCCGTGCTGTGGCACGCCAACGATCAGGGGATGACGCTGCGCTACCGCGCGTTCAACGAGGCAGCGGCGACCCTCGGCCTCACGATCGAGCCCTACGCGCTGCGCTCGGTCACCGACATCGATGCGGCGATCGCTGCGATGGCGACGCGCTCGCCCGACGCGCTGATGGTGGTCTCC
>JANNTF010000719.1:0-4333 GCA_031403455.1 Alphaproteobacteria bacterium
GGCGCACCTGGGGAAATTTCCAGACCGCTGGCAGCCAGGGCATTCGCCAGTCCCATGAATACGTCCGCAAGGGCGGCGCCGCCGCGCGCATCATGCTGATCCAGGCGGCCGCGCAAAGCTGGAATGTGCAACCCAGCGAATGCAGCGTCGCCAAGGGCGTGATCACGCATGGCGCATCGGGCCGCAGCACCACCTACGGCAGGATGGCAGAGGCCGCGGGCAAGCTCGAGGCGCCCAAGGACGTGCCGCTCAAGGATCCCAAGACCTGGACGATCGCCGGCAAGCCGCTGCCGCGGCTCGACACGGTGGACAAGGTCAACGGCAAGCAGGTCTACGGCCTCGATGTGAAGCTGCCGGGCATGCTCAACGCCGCGATCCGCGCCTGCCCGATCTTCGGCGGCAAGGTGAAGAGCTTCGACGCCGCGGCGATCGAGAAGATGCCGGGCGTGAAAAAGGTCGTCGCGGTCGGTGACAATGCGGTCGCCGTGGTCGCCGATACGTGGTGGCGCGCGAAGACGGCGCTCGACGCGCTGAAGATCGTCTGGGACGAAGGCCCCAATGCCGGGCTGTCGAGCCAGAGCATCGCGGCGATGCTCAAGGAGGGTCTCGACGCGAAGGAAGCCTTCCTCGGCAATCAGGTCGGTGATGTCGACGCGGCGATCGCGGGCGCCGCCAAGAAGGTCGAGGCCGTTTACAGCGTCCCCTACCAGAACCACGCCACCATGGAGCCGATGAACGCGACGGCGCGCTGGACGGGCGACAAATGCGAAGTCTGGTGTCCGACGCAGAACGGCGAAGCGGCATTCGCGACCGCTGTGGCGGCCTCGGGTCTGCAGCCGTCGCAATGCGATGCCTATCGCATCAATCTCGGCGGCGGCTTCGGCCGGCGCGCCACCAGCCACGATTATGTGCGCCAGGCCGTCCTGATCGCCAAGGAGCTGCCGGGCACGCCGATCAAGCTGATCTGGTCACGCGAGGAGGACATGCTGCATGGCTGGTACCATCCGATCACCATGTGCAAGCTCACCGGCGCCCTCGATGCGACCGGCAATCTCACCGGCCTCAAGATGCGCATTTCAGGCCAGTCGATCCTGGCCACGGTGAACCCCAACGGTCTGCAGAACGGCCGCGACCCGATCACGTTCCAGGGCCTGAATCCGACCGGCGCGGAAGGCCGGCTCGGCTATGCGATTCCGAACCTGCTGATCGATCACGCGATGCGCAACACCGCCGTGCCCGCAGGTTTCTGGCGCGGCGTAAACAACAATCAGAACGCCATCTATCTCGAATGCTTCATGGACGAACTCGCCCATGCGGCAGGGCAGGATCCCCTCGCCTTCCGGCGCAAGATGCTCGGCGGCTCGCCCAAGCATCTCGCGGTGCTGAACGCGGTGGCGGAGAAGGCGGGCTGGGGAACGCCGACTCAACCGGGGGTCCATCGCGGACTCGCGCAGCACATGGGCTATGGCAGCTACGTCGCGGCCTGCGCCGAGGTGTCGGTCAGCGACCAGGGTCAGGTGAAGATCCACCGCATCGTCGCGGCGACGGATTGCGGGCACGCGGTGAACCCGCAGCAGATCGCGGCGCAGATCGAGGGCTCCTTCGCCTATGGGCTCTCGGCGATGATGCACCAGGAGATCACGATCGCGGGCGGCAAGGTCGAGCAGGAGAATTTCGACTCCTACCCCTGCCTGCTCCTCGACGAGATGCCGGCGGTGGAGTCCATCGTGATGCCCTCCGGCGATTTCTGGGGTGGCGTGGGGGAGCCGACGATCTTCGTCGCGGCGCCCGCGGTCTTGAATGCGATCTTCGCCGCCACGGGCAAGCGCATCCGCGACATGCCGCTCAAGAACCACGATCTGCGCAAGGCCTGATGATGGGAATGCGGCCTCACCGCCGCATTCCCCCATTGGGGGATCGAGCCAAGCACGCGATGGCGTTGCTTGGCGCGCTGCTCGTTGCGACATCGATGACGAGTCATGCGCAGCAAGCAGCGCCACCCGCCGGGGCTGCGAGTTGCTCCGGCTGTCACGCGCCGGCGCGCCAATCCAATGCGATCCCCGCTCTCGAGGGACGCGCGCCGGCCGAGATCATCGCCGCGATGCAGGATTTTCGTGCCGGTCGCCGACCGGCGACGCTGATGGACCGCATCGCCAAGGGCTTCTCCGAAGAAGAAATCGCCGCGATCGCGGCCCATGTCGCGGTGCCGCGGTGATGAGCGCAATCGGCCGCCGCGCGACCATGAGCGCTGCCGCGGCGGCGATCGTGACGCGGCCGGCGCGCGCGCAAGGCGCCGCGCGTGTCGTCGTGATCGGTGGTGGCTTCGCTGGCGCCACCTGTGCACGCGAACTCGCGCGCGCCGGGCTCGTCACGAGTCTCGTCGAGCCCAATGCCGTCTACACCGCGTGTCCCTTCAGCAATCTCGTGGTCGCGGGCTTGCGCGAGATCGAGCGTCAGCGCTTCACCTATGACGCGGTGCGCGCGGCCGGCGTCACGCTGGTCGCGCAGGCGGCGGCGCGGATCGATCCCGTCGCACGGCGCGTGACGCTCGCCGACGGCGCGACGCTCGACTACGACAGATTGGTGATGGCGCCGGGCATCGACCTGCGCTTCGACGCGCTGCCCGGCTACGACGCGGCGGCGGCCGAGATCCTGCCGCATGCCTGGAAAACCGGGCCGCAGACCTTGCTGCTGCGCCGCCAACTCGAGGCGCTGCCGGAAGGCGGCGTCGTCGTGATTTCCGTGCCGGCCAATCCCTATCGCTGCCCGCCCGGCCCCTATGAGCGCGCCAGCCTGATCGCGCATTTCCTGAAGCGGCACAAACCGCGCGCGAAGCTGCTCATCCTCGATGCCAAGGACAATTTCTCCAAGCAGCGCCTGTTCGAGGCGGCATGGCGGGATCTCTATCCCGGCATCGTCGAGTGGATCTCGCTCTCCGCGGGCGGACGCGTCGTCGAGGTCGATGCGGGCGCGCGCATGGTGGTGACGGAATTCGATCGCCACCGCGCCGATGTCGCGAACATCATTCCGCCGCAACATGTTGCGGCGATCGCGCGCGACAGCGGCGTGGCCGATCGCTCCGGCTGGTGCCCCGTCGATCCCGTCGGCTTCGAGTCGCGGCTGCAGCCGAACATCCACGTGATCGGCGACGCGGCTGTCATGGGGGGCATGCCGAAATCCGCCTTCGCCGCGAATGCGCAGGCGAAGACCTGCGCCGCCGCCGTGGCCGCCTTGCTCGCCGGCCGGAGTCCCGCGGCGCCGAAACTGATCAACACCTGCTACAGCCTGGTCGCGCCCGATTACGCCATCTCGGTCGCCGGCGTCTATCGCCCGGCCGCGAATGGACTGCTCACGGATGTCGAGGGCGCGGGCGGCACGAGCCGGCTCGACGCGCCGCGATCCGATCGCGCGCTGGAAGCCGAGTATGCCAATGCCTGGTTCGCCACGATCACCGATGAAGTCTTCGGCTGACATGGCGCGCAAGGCGGCGCGCATCTGCGCGCTCCTCGTGGGTCTCGGCGCGCCCGCGCTGGCCGAGACCACGTCGGTCGCGATCGTCGATGACGGCATCCCAGCACCCCTCACCGCGACGCCGGGCGAAGCCGCGCGCGGCCGCGTCATCGTCGCGGATCGCCAGAAGGGCCTGTGCCTGCTCTGCCATACCGGGCCATTCCCGGAGCAGCGCTTCCAGGGCAGCCTGGCGCCTGATCTCGCCGGCTCCGGCGCGCGCGCCACGCCGGCGCAGCTTCGCCTGCGCCTGGTCGATGCGTCACGACTCAACCCGACAACGATCATGCCGGGGTATCATCGCGTCGATGGGCTGACGCGTGTGGCGCCCGGCCTGCGCGGCAAGCCCATCCTGAACGCCATGGAGATCGAAGATGTGGTCGCTTTCCTCGCCACGCTGCGCTGACCGATGACCTGGAAACCCGATGCGACGCATGCGTCGCGCCGCGCGTTGCTCGGCGCGGGTCTCGGCATGGCGACGATCCTGATCGTGCGGCCGGCTGCCGCCACGCCCGACGGCATGGAAGCGGCGATCCGGCAATTTGCTGATGGCGCGTCGATCACCCGGGATCGCGTGCTGCTCGACATTCCCGTGCTCGTCGAGAACGGCAACTCCGTGCCGCTGGTCGTGAGCGTCGAGTCGCCGATGACCGAAGCGGATCACGTAACGACGATCGCGCTGTTCAATCAGCGCAACCCGCTGCCCGAGATCGCCCTGTTCCTGCTCGGCCCACGCTCGGGCAGGGCCTGGGTCTCGACACGCATCCGGCTCGGCGACTCGCAGACCATCGTCGCGGTGGCCAAGATGAAGGACGGCAGCTTCTGG
>JANNTF010000720.1:0-4271 GCA_031403455.1 Alphaproteobacteria bacterium
CGACTTGGTGGAAGAACCTGATCGCCGAGTTCGAGAAGGAGAACGCCGGCGTAAAGGTGAACCTCTACTCGATTCCCTTCGCGCAATACATCCAGCAGCTGACCGTGCGCTTCGCCGGCAACAACCCGCCCGATGTGGTGCATCTGCCGACGCGCAATTTCGCGGCGTTCGCGTCGCAGGGCTGGCTGGCGCCGCTCGACGAGCGTCTCGCCAAAACGGACATCCCGGCGAACTGGACGCCGCTGCAAGCCGACATGAAATGGGAAGGCAAGGTTCAGGGCGTGCTGTTGATGGGCTATGGCAGCCTGCTCTACTACAACGAGAAGCATCTGCAGGAAGTCGGGCTCGGCGTGCCGACGACTCCGAGCCAATTCCTCGAGGCGATCGAGAAGACCACGAAACGCGACCAGGGCATCTTCGGCCTCGTCGCCACCTCGATCGAGCATCCCAATCTGGTCGTCGAGGCCGGCACCTGGGTGATGGGCCAGGGTCTCGATTGGGTCAGCGACGGCAAGTATAATTTCACCGATCCCAAGATCGTCGCCGCGGTCGAGCAGTATCGGCGCTCGATGCGCTGGGCGCCGCCGGGGACCAACTCAACCACCGCGCGCCAGCTCTTCCTCGATGGCAAAGCGACGTTCCTGCGCGACGGTCCGTGGATCTGGGCCTTCATCGACAAGGCGCCGGCCGCGACTAAGGCATCGCTCAAAGTGGCGCGCGTGCCCTTCCCGTACGTGACAGGCGGGACGTCCAACGGCATCCACATCGCCGCATCGATCGCGAAGGAGAAGCAGGAGCTGGTCTGGAAGCTGATCGCGCTCGCCGCGACGCCGAAATTCCAGGGCGAGTATGTCGTGCTCTCCGCCGCGCCGGCCGCGCGCAAAGGCTCGCTGCCGGCGGATGCCGCGCAGAAGCTGCCGCATCTGCAGCTGGTGATGGACTCGGCCGCGTCGGCGGTTTCCGTCTTCCCGACCCATCAGGCGCTGCAGCAGGGCTACAACGAATACGCGACCATTTTCGGCCGCGCGATGCTGCGCCTGCAATCCTCGTCCGATCCGACCGATCGCATCCTCGCGAACCTGCAGCGCGACCTCGAACGCGCCTTGCCGCTGAACTGACGCGCCGGCGATCACGCGATGCGACTTCGCCGGGAGAGCG
Organism: Alphaproteobacteria bacterium; assembly: GCA_031403455.1. GTDB lineage: Bacteria > Pseudomonadota > Alphaproteobacteria > CACIAM-22H2 > CACIAM-22H2 > CAIOSQ01. Next base: position 1,159 of record JANNTF010000720.1, read on the forward strand.
TGATCGCCTACGGGCTGCTGACGCCAGCCTTCGTGTTGGTCGCCGGCCTCGTCGTCTATCCGCTGTGGTCGGTCGCGGTGACCAGCCTGCGCACGGGTCGCGCGATGAACATCGCGCGGCTCGATCAGCTGCCGCTGGGTGTCGCCAACTACAGCCGCGTGCTGCAGGACGAGGTGTTCTGGGATGCGGCGTTGCGCACGCTGTTCTATGCCGGCCTCACCATCGGGCCGGCCTTCGTGATCGGGCTCGGCCTCGCGCTGCTGCTCAATCGCGAATTCCCCGGGCGCAATGTGTTGCGCAGCCTGATGCTGCTGCCCTGGGCGGTGCCGGGCGTGGTCGCAGCCATCGGCTTCCTCTGGATGTTCGACGCTTCCTACGGCGTCGTGAATGCGATGCTGCGCCGCCTCGGCTCCACCGGCGGCGACATCGCCTGGTTCACCGCCGAGGCGACCGCGCCCTATGCCGTGCTCCTGCCGGCGATCTGGAAATGCTTCCCCTTCTTCGTGCTCACGCTGCTGGCCGCGCTGCAATCCATCCCCGCGGCGCTCTACGAGGCCGCCAAAGTCGACGGCGCAAATCCGATGCAATCGTTTCGCTTCGTGACCTGGCCCGGCATTCGCGGCGCCGCACTGCTCGCCGTCATCCTGCAGACGCTCTGGGTCGTGAAGGATTTCGACCTGATCTTCGCGACCACCGGCGGCGGCCCGTCGCGCGCGACGCAGACCCTGTCGGTGCTGATCTACGAGGAGGCGTTCCAGTTCTTCCGCTTCGGCAATGCGGCGGCGATCGGCGTGCTGCTCCTGCTCGCCTGCGCCGTGCTGTCCTGGCTGTCGATGCGCAAGGATAGCCATGCCGCGCGCTGACGGGCGCCGCGCGCTGCTGCTGATCACCGCGCTCGCCAGCGCGGCGATCGCGCTGTTCCCGCTCTACTGGATCTTCCTCACCTCGATCCTGCCGACCGAGTTGCTGCTGTCGCGCGACCCGCCTTTGCTGCCGCCGCTGCATGCCATCGATTTCTCCGCCTATGCCGGCGTGCTGACGCGCAAGCCGCTGCTGCGCTGGATCGGTAATTCGCTGATCGTCACGCTGGGTACGCTGGCGGTGAGCATGACCGCCGCCGCGATGGCCGGCTACAGCCTGTCGCGCTACCGCACCGCCGCGCAGCAGGCGATGGGCTTCGCGCTGCTCGCTAGCAAGATGATGCCGGCCGCGCTCGTGGTGATCCCGTTCTTCATCCTGTTCTCGCGCGCCGGCCTCATCGAGACGAAGCTCGGACTCGTGCTCGCGAACAGTGCGACGGCGGTGCCGTTCGCGACCTGGTTGCTCAAGGGATTCTTCGATGCCATCCCGCGCGAACTCGACGAAGCCGCGCGGATCGACGGTTGCACCGAGCTCGGCGCGTTCCACCGCATCGTGCTGCCGCTGGCCGCGCCCGGGCTGGCCGCTTGTGCCGCCTATGTCGCGATCGTCACCTGGTCCGATCTCGTCTTCGCGCGCACGCTCACCAGCAAACCGGAGAACTGGCTGGTCACCGTCGGCCTGCAATCCTTCACCGGTGAGTATCTTGTGGACTGGGCGAGCCTGATGGCGGCCGCGACTCTGTCCGTGGTGCCGATGCTGATCCTGTTCGCGCTCATCCAGCCCTTCCTCATCAAGGGCATGACCCAGGGTTCACTCGCGAACTGAACGCCGACCCAGGGCGACCAGCGACACCATCTCGAACAAGGCCTGCGCCGCGATCTGCGCGGTGTTGGTGGTCGGGTCGTATTGCGGCGCGACCTCGACCACGTCGCCGCCTACAATATCGGCCCCGGCCATGCCGCGCAGGATCGCGAGCACCTCGCGCGCGGATAGTCCCCCCGCTTCCGGCGTTCCCGTGCCCGGTGCGAAAGCGGGATCGAGGCCGTCAACGTCAAAGGACAGATAGGTCGGGCCATCGCCGATCACGGCACGCGCCTTGGCGATCACCGCGGTGATGCCGAGCTCGGTCACCTCTTCCACATGCAGGACCGTCATGCCGGACTCGTAGGAGAACTCCCACAGGAACTCGGCCGAGCCACGGATGCCGATCTGGATCGTGCGCTCCGGATCGAGGGCGCCGGCGAGCACGGCCTGACGGAAAGGTCCGCCGTGATGGAATTTCGAGCCCTCGAACGGACCGGCGGTGTCGCAATGCGCGTCGATATGGACGAGCCCGACCGGCCGCTCGCGGCCGAGCGCCTTGAGGATCGGATAGGTGATCGAGTGGTCGCCGCCGACCGCAAAGGGAATCACGCCGGCGCGGCAGATCTTCTCGAAGCAGGTCTCGATGTCCTCGATCGACTGCTCGAGGCCATAGCGGCTGCGAAACGGCACGTCGCCGATATCCGCCGTCTTCATCGCGGCGACCGGCGCGATTTTGAGCGCGTGGTTGTAGGGACCGATGCGTTCGACATTGCGCACCGCGCGCGGGCCGAGCCGCGCGCCCGAGCGGTTGGTCACGCCGAGATCCATCGGCACGCCGATCAGCACCGCCTCGAGCCCGTCGAAATCCGCCGCGTCCTGCGCGTCGGGCCGATAAGGCGCGTCGAGAAACGTCCTCACATCGGCATAGGGAAATTTCCGCCGATCCGTCCCCTTGAACAGCATCTCCGAGACTTTGCGGAACTCGGGATCCTGCACGTCACCGGCCGCGGCGCCTTCGTATCTCGCGCGCAGCGCATCGAGCTTGGCCTTCGTGAACATGTCCGACCTCCGATGATGCAGCGCTTCTAGCGCAACTCGCGTCCGATCGCACAAACGAAAAGGGCGGGACCCGAAGGTCCCGCCCCGTTCGCTCGGCGGAATTCCGACCCGGTGAACCGGATCAGAAATCCATGTCGCCGCCCATGCCGCCCATGCCACCCATGCCGCCGCCACCGCCGCCCGGCATCGCTGCCTTGCGCTCGGGGCGTTCAGCAATCATCGCCTCGGTGGTGATCAGCAGTGCCGCGACCGAAGCCGCGTCCTGCAGCGCCAAGCGTACGACCTTGGTCGGGTCGATGATGCCGGCCTTCACCATGTCGACGTATTTGCCTCCTTGGGCGTCGTAGCCAAAGTTGGGATCGCTCGACTCGAGGATCTTGCCGACCACG
>JANNTF010000721.1:0-1775 GCA_031403455.1 Alphaproteobacteria bacterium
TGCGTGAGCGCGCGAAAATCGATCCAGCGTCGATATTGCGCGCCGCACAGTGAGCGTGCGCAGCGTCCCCTCCTCATCGAGGCCCATCAGGCGCGCGTAGCCCTCGACATCGGCGGCGAAGATCGCGGCGAGGCGACGCTCGGCGGTCATTCGGGGAGGCCCGCCAGCCGCGCGCCTTCGAGCATGAACTCCAGGTCCTCGGTCACCTTGTAGAGCCTGCGGCGCCGATGCCACGTGGCGGTGACCTTCGGACGGATCTCCAGCAAATGCGCCATCGCAAGGTGCGCCTCGTCGAGCCGCCCCAGGTGAGCGAGCGCACTGGCCAGGAAGATGAATGTGGGAGGGACGTCGGGGTTCTCCTGGGCCCCCTTCTGGAGGAACATGACGGCATCGTGCAGCTCTCTCCGGAAGAACAGGCTCGCGCCCAGCGCGAAGCTGAATGCATAGGTCAGCGGATCGAACGGGCTCAGCCGCATCGCATGAGCGGCATGGTCGAATGCCGTGACGTAGTCGCCGGCGAAGTTGCGTACCACCGCGCTACGGCCGAATGCGGTCGAGGAATTCGGATTGAGAGCGATCGCACGATCGAGCCACGGAATTGCGCTCTTGGTGTCGCCGTTCAGGATGGCCAATCCGAAGGCGGCATTCGCCAACCCGGTGGGATCGTCCGGGTCCAACTCCACTGCGAGGTGCGCAGCCCGGACGCCTTCCGCGGTTTCCGCCGCCTCGTCGACCATCCAGTCGTTGATCGCCTGGTGAGAGAGCCAAACGGCGATGTAACTGAGAGCGAGCGCATATCGCTGATCGAGCTCGACCGCGCGTCGCGCCAGTTGAAGCGCCTGGTCGGTGGTCACGCGGGTTCTGCGGCGCAAGGCGCCAATCGCCCTCAGCAGGTAATCGTAGGCGAACAGATTCTCCGGAGGTTTCCGGGCAGCGCGCTCGATCTCCGCCCGGCGCAGCGACGGCTCAATGGCGCCGGTGACACTGGCGGTCACGCGGTCCTGCAGCTCGAACACGTCGGCCAGCGCGCCGTCGTAGCGGTCGGCCCAGAGATGGGTGCCGGTCTCGGTGTCGATCAGCTGGCCGGTGATGCGGACGCGGTCGCCGACCCGCCGCACGCTGCCCTCGACGAGATAGCGCACGCCGAGCTCGCGGCCGATGCGTTTCGCGTCGACCGACTTGCCCTTGTAGGTGAAGGCGCTGTTGCGGGCGATGACGAAGAACTCCTTCACCCGGCTCAGCGCCGTCGTGATGTCCTCGACCATGCCGTCGGCGAAGTAGTCCTGCTCGGGATCGCCGCTCAGGTTCTGGAACGCCAGCACCGCGAGCGACGGCTTGTCGGGCCGCGCCAGCGTGGGGCGCTGTCCGGCGGGGACGGACGCGCCGGTCGCCGGGCCGACCCGCCAGGCGCGGACCGGTTGGGCGATGTTCTTGAGCACCTGCTCGCCGAGGTCGGTGAAGGCGAGAGGCAGCTTGTTGCCGATATGGTCGCGCACCGTGCCCGAGACGCAGATCCCGCCGGGCTCGGCCAGCGCCTCCAGCCGCGCGGCGACGTTGACCCCGTCGCCGAAGAGATTGCCGTCCTTGACCAGCACGTCGCCCAGGTTCACGGCAATGCGGAAGCGCATCTGCCGCTCGTCCGGCTCGCCCAAATTCGCCGCCTCGATCGCCTCCTGCACCTCGACCGCACAGCGCACCGCGTCGACCACGCTCGCGAACTCGGCGAGCACGCTGTCGCCGGCGGTGTTGACAATCCGCCCACGATGACTCGCGAT
>JANNTF010000722.1:0-2688 GCA_031403455.1 Alphaproteobacteria bacterium
TTCTCCCTCTCCGATACAGCGAACAGCACGTGAAAGGGCGTGGCTTGTCGCGCGCCCATCCGGCAACATCAGCGCGCGCCTCGATGACGGCGTCCTCGTCACGCCGACCAATTCCTGTCTCGGTCGGCTCGATCCCGCCCGACTCTCGAAGCTGGCGCCCGATGGCAGGGTGGTGAGCGGCGACCCGCCTTCGAAGGAAGCGTTCCTGCATCTCGCGATGTACGAGGAGCGCGCCGGCGCGCGCGCGATCGTGCATCTGCATTCGACGCATTGCGTCGCCGTGTCGTGCCTCTGCCACGACGATCCCGACGATGTCTTGCCGCCGATCACCGCCTATTACGTGATGCGCATCCGGCGGCTGCCGCTGATCGGTTACATCGCGCCCGGCGATCCCGCGCTCGCCCAAGCGGTGCGCATGAAGGCGCGCACGCATCACGCGATGCTGCTGGCCAATCACGGTCCGGTGGTCGCGGGCAAATCGCTCGACGACGCGGTCTATTCCATCGAAGAGCTCGAGGAGACGGCGAAGCTGTTCCTGCTGCTCAACGGTCGTGCGACGCGCTATCTGAACGGCGCCCAGATCGTCGATCTCGAGACTCGTTTTCCCAGCTGAGGCCCCGATGTCCCAATCCATGCTCGATCCCGAAATCGCCGCCGCACTCGCCGCCGATCTGGCGCAATTCGGTCCGCGGCCGGCGCTCGCGCCGGACACCCTCGCCGCGTCGCGCGCCGATGCGTTGGCGCGTCGCCGGATCCGCGCGGCGGCCGGGCCGCGCATGCGCGAGAGCCGCGACTTCGTCGCCGATCTGCCCGGCCGAAATCTGCGCATGCGCCTGCATGTTCCGGAAGGAGCGCCCGCGATCGGGCCGGTGCTGTTCTATCTCCACGGCGGTGGCTGGGTACTGTGCAGCATCGACACCCATGATCGGATCATGCGCGAACTCGCCGCCCAAGCCGGCTGCCGCGTGGTGGCCATCGACTATCGCAAGGCACCCGAGTTCCCGTTTCCGCTCCCCGTCGACGATTGCCGTGACGGCGCCGCCTGGGTGCTTGCCCGCGCCGCGTCTTTCGGCATCGATCCGCGGCAGGTCGCGTTCGCGGGTGACTCGGCCGGCGCCAATCTGGCCCTGGCGGTCGGGCTCCATGCAGCCCAGGGCGGCGCGGCGCCGGCGACCTTGCTGCTGTTCTATGGCGCTTTCGGGTGCGACCTCGAGACGCCGTCCTATCGCGCCGATATCGGCGATGGGCGCTTTGGCCTGTCACGCGCCGATATGGCGCTGTTCTTCCGTTGGTATCTCCCGCCCGATGGGCGGTCGGCTGACCCGCGCGCCGCGCCGCTCAACGGCCGGCTCGATCTGTTGCGTCAGGTGTTCGTGCTGGGCTGCGGCCTCGATCCGCTGCGCGATGACAGCCGCCTTCTCGGCGCGGCGCTTGCGCGCGTCGGGGTGAGCCACGTCTACCGTGAACTCGCCGCCGCGAATCATGGATTCCTCGCGCTGTCCGGGGACGTCGACCTCGCGCGCGACGCGCTGCGCCGGACGGGCGAACATTTGCGCGACGCGTTCCGCGGCTGAGGCTCAGCCCGGCACGGATTCGTCGGGGCGGCCGACCGCGGAGATGACCACGAGGAAATCGCTGACCGCGCCGCGCAGGTTCCAGAATGGCACCACGAGGCGCGACAAGGCGCGCGCCTTCAGGCGATGCGCTTCGTTGAACGTGAGGAACGGCTGCTGGCGTGATCGGCACGCGCCATAGGCGGCGGCGTAGAAGATGAGATCGGCGTGATTGGCGTCTTCGAGGGCGAGGAGCGCCGTGATGGTCCGCCCGCTCGCATTCGCGCCGGCGAGGTCGACCACCGACTGGCCGAGCGCCGCGTACGTCAACTCGCCTGCATCGCCCAGCGTGACATGGATGAGCCAGTCGTGGATCGACGCCAGTTCTCCGATCAGCGCCCGATCGACGCGCGCATTCTGGCGCCGTCCGCCATGGGCTTCCCACACGGCAAGCAGCGGCGCCATCTGCGGCGCCGGCAATTGTCCAGGGTTTGGATTCCAAAGCAGTTGCGGGGGGGCCGACCGCGCCGCGGCAAACACAGTCGCGAGCTCACGGAGATCGTCCTCCGCCAGCTGAGTCGCCAATCGCTGGATCTGTGCCTCTTGTTCCGTACTCAACGCCGACCCACCGCTGTCCTTACCTTGGTCTACGCCAATTGGGCGACCCCTATGGTGGTAGACCCTCGACTCGGGTTTTGTACAGCCTTGAGTTACAGGAACGTGCTAGGCGCGAGGTGGCAGGCGACTTGGCGGTTCCCTCCAGATTTGAGCAATTCCGGCGGCTCGGTGCGGCAGCGATCGGTCACGATCGGGCAGCGCGGATTGAAATGACATCCCGCCGGCGGCGTCAGAGGTGAGGGTATTTCGCCTTCGATGGGCCTGAAGCCGGCATCTTCGCCGGGAAGTCGTCGCAGCCGCGGCACGCTGGCGAGCAGTGCGCGCGTATAGGGATGCTGCGGTGTGGCGAAGATCTCGGGTGTCGCGCCGAGTTCGACCACGCGGCCGAGATACATGATCGCGACGCGATCGCTGACATGGCGCACCACGCCCAGATCATGGCTGATGAACAGGCAGGTCAGGCCGAGCTCCCGACGCAGCTGCAGCAGCAGATTCAACACCTGCGCCTGAATCGACA
>JANNTF010000723.1:0-4568 GCA_031403455.1 Alphaproteobacteria bacterium
GTGTGGGTCGTCCTGGAACGGCGCATCGCCCTCGATCTGCGCCAGGTCATGGCGCATCGCCGAGATCTCGGGCCAGCCGACACGATGATCGTCGAGTCACCCGTGCCTGCGACCATCCTGCGATTTGCGCCGAGCGTCCGCGGCAATGTCGGCGTGATCCGCGAAGGCGAAACCTGGGTGGTGGAGGTGGGGCCTCGCGCGGCGCCGCCGCTGCGGCCGGTCGAGCCGGCCATACGCGGCAATGCCGACGGATCGAGCGGGCGTCTCGTGATCGACATGCCGGGCGTGCGCAATGCGCTCCGGGTTCGCGATCCCGAGAACAACGACTTGCTCGTCGTGGGCGCGACGACCCGACATGGCGCGGCCATCGCGTCACTGCGCAACTATCCCGATTTTCGTCTGCTCGCGACCGCCCAGGGTTTCGTGGTGCATGCCTTGGTGGATCGGGTTCAGGCCCGCATTGTCGGCGATGGCGTCGACATCAACGGCGAGCAGGCCCTGATGGTGCCGGAGACCCAGGTCGCGACCCCGACGACCATCGCGACGATCCGTCAGAAGCTCTTGGACCTCGATGCGTGGAAGCAAACGAAGGGATCCTTCGACGATCAGAAGCAGGCCCTGCATCGCGCCGTCGCGATGGCCGATGCGAAGCGTCGTGGGGAGGGCAACGATCGTCTGGCCTTGTCGCAATTCATGCTTGCCAGCGGTTTCGCGCATGATGCCTTGGGTCAGCTTCGTACGCTCGAGAGCGAGGCGCCGAAACTCGCCGGCACGCCGGGCGTGCGCTTGCTGCGCGGCGTTGCTGCCATTCTCGCGAACGATCTCGAAGACGCGGAGCGTCAGCTCGCGGAACCGGTGCTGGTCGCGAACAATGAGGCGGCGCTGTGGCGCGGGATGCTGCGGCTGCGACAGGGCGATGCCGCCGCGGCGAGCGAGCTCATCCAGCGTGGTTCCGAGTTCGCCGAGAAATACCCACTGCCGATCGGCCCACGGGTCCTGCTCGCCGTCGCCGAGACGCATGTGGAGGCCGGTCGGATCGATGAAGCGGAACGCATCATGGAGCTCGCGCTACGCCAGGCGCTCCAGCCTGGCGAGCTGCGGCAGATCGTCCTGTTGCGTGGGCATATCCGCGCCAGGAAAGGTGACCCGGAGGGCGCGCTGAAAGCCTGGAAGCCGCTTGAAGAGGGTGCCCCATCGCCGACACGGGCGGAGGCGATCCTCGCGCGCGTGCAGCTGATGACGGCCGGCAAGCAGCTCGATCGCGGGCAGGCGATCGATACGCTGGAACGGTTGCGCTATGCGTGGCGGGGTGACCGGCTGGAACTCAGGACCCTGTTGGCGCTCGCCAAGCTGCATGCCGACAACGCCAATTTCCGCGCCAGCCTGCTGACGCTGCGCGAGGCCGCGGCGCTGTTCCCGAATGCACGCGAAGCGCGCGAGATCGCGATCGAGATGGATCTCGCCTTCGCCAAACTCTTCCTCGATGGCGAGGCCGACAAGCTGTCGCCGGTGCTGGGCATCGCGCTGTTCGAGGAGTTTCGCGACCTCATGCCCACCGGCAGTCGGGGCGATGCCATCGCACGTCGTCTCGTCGAGCGGTTGATGAAGGTCGATCTGTTGGGTCGAGCGGGGCAGGTGCTCGAGCACCAGGCGCGGCATCGCACGACCGGCGCCGAACGTGGCGAAATCGGTGCGCGATTGGCGCTCGTGCGCCTTCTCGATGGCAAGCCGGAACTCGCCTTGACGGCACTCGCGGAGACCGACGATCCGGCGATCCCGGCGGCCGGCCAGCTGGAACGGCGACGCCTCGAAGCGCGGGCGTTGTCGGAAACCGGCCGCTCGACCGATGCGGTCGCGCGGTTGGACGGCGATACGACACAGGATGGCCAGATCCTGCGCACGGAGATCCTGCGCCAAGCCCGTGACTGGGCTGGGCTGTCGAAAGTCTTGGAGCGCGGTCTTGGCGATCCGCCGGCTGTGGATGTGCCGCTGCCGGACGCGAAGGCGATCGAGGTGTTGCACCTCGCCACCGCCTTGGTGCTGAGCGGTGATGAAGCGGCTGCGGCGCGGCTGCGCGAGCGTTTCGCCGGGGCGATGGAGAAGTCGCCCTATCGCGATCTGTTCAAGGTCCTGGCCGCCGATCCGGGGGACCGCGCCCTGGATGTCGCTGCGGTCGTGCAGCGTGTCAACGCGGCGGCGCCGTATCAGTCGTTCCTGCAGATCTATCGCGACAAGCTGAGTGCGGCGCCGTCGCGCGGCAGCTGAAGCACTTGGTCAAGGCGAGATCAGCGAGCGCCCTGACGCTACGAGCTGCCGGGTCCGAAGCTCTGGATCAGCGAGCCCGCGACCAGATGCCAGCCATCGACCAGGACGAAGAAGATCAGCTTGAACGGCAGCGAGATCACCGCCGGCGGCAGCATCATCATGCCCATCGACATGAGGACGGACGCAATCACCATGTCGATGACCAGGAACGGGATGAAGAGCAGGAACCCGATCTCGAAGGCGCGCTTGAGCTCGCCGATCATGAACGCGGGGATGAGCACGCGCAGCGAGACCTCGGTCGCTTGAGTCGGTTCCGGCAGACCGCCAAGATCCGAGAACAGCTTGATGTCCTGGGGCCGCGCATGGGCCATCATGAAATCGTGCAGCGGCTTGGCGATTCGCGTGAAGGCTTCCATGTCGGTGATGCGACCATCGAGCAGGGGCACGAGGCCGTCGCGATAGGCCGTTTCGAATGTCGGCGCCATGATGAAGGCGCTCAGGAACAGCGCGAGGCTGATGAGAACCGCATTGGGCGGGGTCTGCTGCAGCCCGATCGCGCTGCGTAGGAACGACAGCACCACGACGATGCGCGTGAACGATGTCACCATCACCAGGATCGACGGCGCGAGGCTCATCACGCCCAGCAGGACGAAGAGCTGCACGATGCGGCCGGTGCTCGTCGGCCCGTCGCCGAGATCGATGGATACGGTCTGGGCGAACGACGTCGATGGCATGCCAAGGAGCAGCGTGACCAGCATCGCGAGGCGGACGGCGTGGCGGATCATGGCTCCGGCCTCGGCCCGACAGGGACGATCGTGGACGATGGAATGACGGTCTCGACGCTGGCGATACCGGCATTGCCGATCACGAGCAGATGCTCGGCGTCATCGCGCCGAACCAGGACCAGCCGTGTCCGCGCATCGATGGTTGCGGTTTCCAGAATGGCCAGGCGCCGGCGCCCTGCAAGGCCCAGCGATCGCGACCCGAAGCGCGTACGCGCGACCCAGGTGAGGACGGCGATCAGCGCGAGGACGACGGCGAGCGCAAAGCTGAAGCGCAGGATGACTTCGAGGTCGATCATGCGGCCTCGCTGGACGCCAGGCTTCGCCGGAGCCAGTCGACTCCGCGCGACAATCGTTCGAACCGCGCAAGGATCGTCTTGCGGTCCGCGCCCGGAACCTGGAGCGCGGCGCGGCACAGGCGCTCGACGTCGTCATTCAAGCCTTCGAGATCGACCGTTCCGCCGCTCGCAATGGCGCCCACGGCGTCGGCCAATCGATTCTGGATCGCCGCGAACGCAGGCTCGAGGGGCGTCACGGGAATGCCCGTCATGTGCCGTCGCGCCCCGCGTCACGCCGGTTCGGGCGCTGATACACATATGAAAGTATCTGCGCCACGGCGACATACGCCTCGACGGGAATCACGCTGTCGAGTTCGACGGCGTCGAGCAGGCTGACGAGCGAGGCGTCCTGGCGCACGGGGATTCCATGGGCCTCGGCGACGCGACGGATCGAGTCGGCGACGGGACCCTGTCCCTTGGCGATGACGCGCGGCGCATCGTCGATATTGCGTGCATAGCCGAGCGCGATGGCGACCGGCTTGTCGGGAGGAGAGGGATTGGTCACGGGCGATCGGATCCTGGATACGCCGTCGGGAACACGCGGCGTGCCTCAATCTCGGATCACGCTGGTTAACGGCGCCTTAACCAGCCCGGAAGAATTTGCCTCAAACTTTACGCGCTTTTAATCCGCCTCATGGGAGCGTCGATTGTCGCGTGGACGCGAGACCATGTCCGGGCGAACGGAAAGCTGGCCATGGATCTATCGCGGCTCTCACTCTTCTCCTTCATCACGCAGCGCATGACCTGGCTCGGCGAGCGCCAGAAGCTGCTCACCGAGAATGTCGCGAATGCCGATACACCCGGGTTCGTGTCGCGCGATCTCAAGAAGTTCGATGTCGCCGCGGCGGGACGCGCGGCCGCCGGACGCGTCGAACTGGCCGTCTCGAACCCGGCGCATGCGTCGGGCACGCGCAGCAGCACAGCCTTCGCCACGCAGAAGAACAAGCCGCTGGAGACGACGATCTCGGGCAACACCGTTTCGCTGGATCAAGAACTGATGAAGGCGGCCGACACCGCGATGGACTACCAGCTCGTCACCAATCTCTATCGTAAGCAACTGGGCATGTTGCGCTCGGTTCTCTCGCGCAATTCGTGATCTCGGACGGAGTCTGGCAATGGATCTCTCGAAACTCCTGCGCATCTCGGCGTCCGCCGTCAAATCCGCCGGCCAGTATTTTCCGCG
>JANNTF010000724.1:0-21345 GCA_031403455.1 Alphaproteobacteria bacterium
ATCCTCGAGGACGAGGCCCGCCACTTCGGCAGCGGCGTCGTCCTCTGGCGCGACACTCGCCCCGACCCGGCCAGCCGCGCGCGCATCGTCGAGGTGCTCGCCGGCCTGCTGCGCCTCGTGCATCGACCAGCAGCTGCACCGCGACGGCAACCGCGAGATAGGTCTTGCCGGTGCCGGCCGGTCCGATGCCGAAGACCAGCTCGTGCTGCTTGAGCGCCTTGAGGTAGGCGAGCTGGCCCGGCGTGCGCGCCGTCACGCGGCGCTTGCGCGTGCGCACGACGAGATTTTCGTCGCCGAACAGATCGTGGGAATCCTCGCGCTCGCCCGCCACCGCAAGGCGCACCGCCGCATCGACATCGCCCATTTCCACCACCTGTCCCCGACGCAGTCTCTCGTAGAGCCAGGTCAGCGCACCACGCGCCGCCTCGCTGGCCGAATGCGGCCCTTCGATCGCGATGCGATTGCCGCGCGAGGCGAGGCGCACGCCCAGCTGCTGTTCGATGCGCGCGAGATGACGATCGTGCTCGCCGAACAGCATCTGCAGCAGAGAGTTGTCGTCGAACTCCAACTGCAAGTTGGCGCCGACCGGCGCGCTGGCGCGGTTCACGCGGCGGCTCCCGCCTGCGATGCGCCGTCGGCCAGCTCGCCGGCGAGGCTATTGGGCTTCATGCCGATCAGGCGAATCTCGTGGATCTCGCCGATCGACGCCCGCGGCGCATGCGCATGCACGGCCTGGAGCCAGGGGCTGCGGCCGATGAATTGTCCGGGGTGGCGGCCTGGCCGTTCGAACAGCACCGGCACGACGCGGCCGAGCGAGGCGCGGTTGAACGCGTCCGTCTGTTCGCGCAGCAGACTCTGCAGGCGCTGCAGGCGCTCATCCTTCAGCGGTTCGGGAATCTGCCCGTCCATCAGCGCCGCCGGCGTGCCTGGACGCGGGCTGTATTTGAACGAAAAGGCCGAGGCGAAATGGATCTCGCGCACCAGCGCCAGGGTCGCCTCGAATTCCGCCTCGCTCTCACCCGGGAAGCCGACGATGAAATCGCTCGACAGCGCGAGGTCGGGGCGCGCGCGGCGCAGGCGCGCGACGATGGCGAGGAAATGCGCGCTGGTATGCCCTCGGTTCATCGCCTCCAGGATGCGGTCGGCGCCGGATTGGATCGGCAGATGCAGATAGGGCATCAGCTCAGGCACGTCGCGGTGGGCGGCGATCAGGTCGTCGTCGACGTCGCGCGGATGGGACGTCATGTAGCGGAGCCGCGCCAGCCCTTCGATGCGGGCGAGACGCCGGATCAGCGCGCCCAGCCCGAGTTCGCGGCCGTGCTCGTCGCGACCATGGAAGGCGTTGACGTTCTGGCCGAGCAGCGTGAGTTCGCGCGCGCCCGCCGCGATCAGCGCGCGCGCCTCGCGCTCGATCTCGCTCACGGTGCGCGAGAACTCGGCGCCGCGCGTGTAGGGCACAACGCAGAAGGTGCAGAATTTGTCGCAGCCCTCCTGCACCGTCAGGAACGCCATCGGACCGGGCGGCGTGGAGATCTCGGGCAGATGATCGAATTTCGAATTGACCGGGAAGTCGGTGTCCAGCGCGGCGCCACCGGCCCGGCTCGCGCGCGCGATCAGTTCGGGCAACCGGTGATAGGCCTGGGGGCCGACGACGACATCGACGAAGGGCATGCGCCGCACGATCTCCGCGCCCTCGGCCTGCGCGGTGCAGCCGGCGACCGCGATCAGCATGCCCGGCGTCGCCTCCTTGAGCTCGCGCAGGCGGCCGAGTTCGGAGAACACCTTCTCGGATGCTTTCTCGCGGATGTGGCAGGTGTTCAGGATCACGAGGTCGGCGCCCTGCGGCGTGTCACGCGACACGTATCCCAGCGGCGCCAGTACGTCCGCCATACGTGCGGAATCGTACACGTTCATCTGGCAGCCATAGGTCCTGATGAATAGGCTCTTGCTCAAAGCGCGTTGAAAACCTTCAATTTTCTCTGGGATACCGAGCCGAAGCTAGCAGCCCTGCCCTTTGAGTCAAGGCAGCGCCCGATGATGGCGTGGACGCGCTCGGGCGCCGGCCGGCGTTGATCTCGGCGAGCGCGCGGCCGATGACGCTCTCGCAATGCTGGGTCAGCGCCTTGCGGCTGCCGAAACGCGCGAAGGTCACGATCTCGTGGAACTCGACCACGACCGTGGTGCGCCCGATCCCCATGGCGGTCCACAGATGCTCGACCAGCTTCATGCTCCCGTACCACGCGAAGAAGGGGCGCATGTTGCGGCCCATCGGCATCCCGTCGACCAGCGTGTAGGTGATCGTCATCGGCTGCACGCTCAACGGCGCGCCGTCGGGGGTGAGCTCGGCCACGGCCAGCAGCGAGCTCTTGAACGGCTTGATGCGTGTGCCGTCATAGGATGTCGCTTCGGGGAAGAGCACGAGGTTGCGTCCCGCGCCGAGCGCGGCGCCGAGATCGTCGCGCTCGCCGCGCACGTTCTTGCGGTCGCGACCCACGAACACCGTCTGCTGCAGCTTCGCGAGCCAGCCGAAGAACGGCCATGCCGCGACTTCGCGCTTGGCGACGAACGACACGGGCGCGAGCGCCGAGATCACGGTGATGTCGAGATAGGAGAGATGGTTCGACACGAACAGGGTCGGCCGCGCGGCGGAAACCTGTCCGCGCACCACGACGTCGAAGCCGAAGATCCGGCAGCACACCGCATGATACCATCGCGGCAGGCGTTGGGCGAAGCGGCTGTGCAGCAGCAGGAAGGCGGCCTGCACCGGCATCAGCGCCAACGTGAAGCCGACATAGATCGAAAGTCGCAGCAGAGCGAGCGGTGCGGAGATCGGCATGCCGAGCGGCCGGCGTGCGGTGTCAGCTATCCGCGAGGTTGCGCTGATAGTGGTTGAAGTACTTGTCGGTGATCTGATCCGTCACGACGATGATGCAGACATCGATCGTGTTGAAGTCATGGTCGATCACGGCGCCTTCGCCGATGAAGCCGCCCAGGCGCAGGTAGCCCTTGATCAGCGGCGGCAGGCCGGCGAGCGCGGCGCGGGGATCGAGCGCGCGCGCCGCATCGGCTTCGTCCACGCCATCGGCGGGGCGCAGATTCATGTCGATGAAACGGCTCGCCAAGGCGCGCGGCCGGATGGCGGCGGGGGCGAGATGGCGATGATGGAGATAGGACAGCGCGCCGGCGATGGCCTGCGGATCGGTGCCTGGAAGACTGGCGCAGCCGAACATCACCCGGATGTCGTTCGCGAACACATAGGCCGCGATCCCGCTCCACAGCAGCTGCATCGTCGGGCGTGTGCGATAACGCGCATCGACGCAGGAGCGGCCCAGTTCCAGCAATTCGCCGGGCACGGCCTTGAGCTGCGTGATGTCGAACTCGGTCTCGGTGTAGAAGCCATCGTGCCGATCAGCCACCGAGCGGCGCAGGAGCCGATAGGTTCCGACGATCGATTCGGGGCCGTCGCCGAGCCGGCGGTCGATGACCAGCAGATGATCGCAATAGGCGTCGAAGCGATCGAAATCGCGCCACGCCGCCGCGATGTCGGGCGACGGCTTGGCGGCCATCTCTTCGTAGAATACGCGATAGCGGAGCTGCTGCGCGGCGGTGATCTCGGCCGCGTTGCGCGACAGTCGCACTTCGAGCATGCCGGCCGCGCCGCGCCGTGCGTCGCGCGCGGATTCAGGGTCGAGCATCGGCTTTTCCAGGGCGCTCATGACTTGGCATCCTTCGCTTTGTCGGATCTTGCCGGTCTGCGGGCCTTGATCGGTACGCCGTAGAGTTCGAGGCGATGGCCGACGAGCTCGTAACCGAGCTTGCGTGCGGCTTCGCGTTGCAGCTTCTCGATGTCCTCGTTGTTGAACTCGATCACCTCGCGCGTCTCGAGATTGATGAGATGGTCATGATGCTCGTTGGTCGCCTGCTCGTAGCGTGCGCGGCCATCGCCGAAATCATGGCGCGCGAGGATATGCGCCTCCTCGAGAAGGCGCACCGTGCGATAGACCGTCGCGATCGAGATCCGAGCGTCGATCGCGGAAGCGCGGCGATAGACCTGCTCGACATCGGGATGATCGGCTGAATCGGACAGCACCCGGGCGATCACCCTGCGCTGACCGGTCATCTTGAGCCCCTTGCTGAGGCAAAGCTCCTCCAGCCGTGACATGTGTTTTGTCGTCGTCCCCTGGTTCATGAGGTTCGGCGGCGTGACCGCCCCGAATCGCTCTCGTTCTTGCAGAGGAATATAGGCCATTGCGAACCTCCTGCCACCAAGCGCTGTCGACAGATTGGCGGGAGGGCGTGGCAAGCGTGTGACGGAAAGGCAACGTCACCCTTGCAGTCGGCCGACGGCGCGCTTCGATCAGCGCGCGGCGCGGGGCGTGCGGCGTCCGAGGTCCTGGGCCTTGGCCAGCTGGCTGCGACGCTTCGCGTAGTTGGGCGCGACCATCGGGTAGGTGGTGGCGAGGCCCCAGCGGGCACGATAGGCCTCCGGCGTCAAACCATAGGCCGCCCGCAGATGGCGCTTCAGCGTCTTGAGTTTCCGGCCATCCTCCAGACAGACCAGATGATCGGGCGTTATCGACTGCGCGATCGGTACCGCCGGAGCCGGCCGCGGTAGCATCGCGGCCGCCGCACCGCGCAGCGATTGCAGCGTGGCGTGCACCATGCGGATCGTGCTGCCGAGTTCCTGCTGCGGGATGGTCTGACGTCCCACATAGGCGCTGACGATCTGCGTGGTCAGCGTCAGCAGCTGGGTGTCATCGGACGGGGGTGGCATCGGCAGGCTCCTACGAGTGTCGCGACCCGTATAAGCCGCAGGCGTCGGCGGAGCAGCGATCTGAACGGCCTAATGCCGTGGTCTGTTCGGATTATCCGCGGCCGCTTGGTTAACGGCCGAGCAGCCATCGCCAGCCGCGCGCGAGGTCGCGGCGCATGGTCAGCGCGTCGATGACCGAGCCATCGGCACGCGCGTAATAGGCGCGGCGCCGGCCCACGGACTGGAACGACTTGCCCTCGTAAAGCGCGCGTGCGGCCAGGTTGTCCTCGGCGACCTCGAGGAACAAATGGCGGGCGCCGCGCGTACGCGAGGCTTCGGCGACCGCGTCGATGAGCGCGCGCGCGAGACCGTAGCGCCGCCACGTGCCCGCGACGGCGATGGTCAGCAGCTCGGCCTCGTCCGAGCTGACCCGGCCGAGCGCGAGGGCGAGCGGCGGCAGCGCCTCGATCGTGGTGATGAAGCCGAACGTGTCGGGCGCGCGCAGCACTTCGATCATTGCCGCGGTCGACCAGGCATCCTCGAAACAGGTCGCATGCAACGCGGCCAGCGCCGGCGCATCGTCGAGCGAGGTCGCGCGCAGGACGGGCTTGTCGCTCATCGCTGCCGCGTTTTCGCTGCGGCGCCGGGACTCGTGGTCGCCGGGGGATGGATGTAGAGCGGCGCCGGCGCGACAGGCGTCGGCACCCGCCGCGCGGCGATTTCGGCGACATCGAACGCTTCGACATGGCGCTCGACCGCGCGCGCCGAGGCGCCAAGCTGGGCCGCCACCATCGTCGCGTGTTCGCCGATCACGACGATGCGGGGATGGGCGCTCAGGCGCGGCGCGAGTTCGTCGGGACGCAGCGCGAAAGCGGCGCCGAGCGCCACGCCCTGCGCATCGAACATCTGGAAGAACAGCTCGGCGCGTTTGGAATCGATCACCGCGAGCGCGATCTCATCGCCGCCGCATGTCGCCGCCGCCGCCACCGCTTCGAGGGTCGTGACGCCGATCAGGGGCAGATCGCTGGCCAGCGCCAGGCCGCGCATGAAGGCGAGGCCGGCGCGCAGACCCGTGAAGCGCCCCGGTCCGACGGTGACCGCGAGACGATCGAGTCCGGCGATCGCCAGCCCCGCCTCCGCCAGCATTGCCTCGATCAACAGCGGGATGGCATCGCCCTGGCTGCCGCCTTCGGGGGTGCGGTCGCCGACGATGCGTCGGCCGTCAGCGCACAGCGCGACGGAGCAATGGGAAGTGGCGCTATCGAGCGCGAGAATCTTCACGTGAGGTGGTTCAAGACTCGGCGTGCTTGACGCGCGCAGGAGGAGCGGGAGGGCGGCCACGAACGAAGCGCGATCTTGGCGCAGCCCCGGTGGGGCGATCAAGCGCGTGACGCGCGGGTCAGCCGCCGAGGCGGGCGCGGTCGAAGGGATCGAGGCGGTTGGTCCGGATCAGCAGCCGCACGTCGCGGATGTAGTCGCCGCCGCGCTCCGAGTAGCGCAGCAGATCGCCCGCCAGTTCATGCCCGTCGGGCGCCTGTCCCGCGATGCGCTGACGGGCGCGGCGATCGCGGAACTGCGCATAGGCGCGATGCGTATTGAGATTGTGCGCGTAGGCGGCGATCGCGTCGGTCAGGCTCTCGAACGGCCGGATCGCGGCGCGGCCGGACTCGCCTGACGTGAACATCATGTGACCAAACAGGCTATGCGCTTGCTGCGCGCTGCGGCTGGTGCCCCAGCCGGATTCGAGCGCCGCCTGGGCCAGTGCCAGCGACGGTGGCACGGCATCGACGCGGCGCAGCAATTCGTGAAACTCGTCGCGCTCGACGCCGTAGCTCGCGGCGAGATCACCCAGCCAGTCGAGTTCGGAGCCGAGCATCATGTGGCCGGCATCGCGGGCGGTCATCAGATCGATCAGCCGGTTGCGGAGTTCGGCGATCCGTTCATTCTCGGCCAGCAACGCAGGCAGGAGCGCCTTGATGAACAGGCGCTTGCGCAACTCCCCGGTCTCGAGCCGCGTGAGACTCGTCGGCAAGCGCTCCAGCAGCAGCCGCGGCACCAGCGCGCTGCCATCGCGCACCGCGTCGAGCACGTAGCTGCGCAGATCGAGCATGTTCGGATCCGTCGGCTGCGGCGCGGCGCGCGACGGCGCGAGGGCGAGCAACGGCCCGTCTTCGGTTTCCTCCGGCAAGGCGGGCGGGCGCGGGATGGCGAGCACCCAGCGCAGGGCCGTGTTCGGCGCCGCGCCGAAATCAAACGCCGCTGGCCAGGTCCAACTCGGCGCCGCCTGGTCCTGGCGCGCTCTCGGCTGGACCGCCAGGGCGAGCAGGATGAGCGCGGCCAGCATCGCGCAGGCGATTGCCGCGAACGACACTCGCGCCGGGCGCGTTTGATCTGCCGTCGTCAAATCCAACGAGGTGATTGCGCCGGCGCGTCCAGGCGATCCTTCACAGGACCGCGCGGACCTCGACGATTTCCGGGATGTAGTGGCGCAGCATGTTCTCGATACCGGATTTCAGCGTCGCCGAGGAACTCGGGCAGCCCGCGCACGAGCCCTGCATGTGCAGGTAGACGACGCCGTCCTGGAACGAGTGGAACACGATGTCGCCGCCATCCTGCGCCACGGCCGGACGCACGCGGGTATCCAGCAATTCCTTGATCTGCACGACGATGTCGTCGTCCTCGCCATCCGTGCTCGCCGCCGCCGAGGCGCCCTCGAGCATGATCGGCTTGCCGGCGGTGAAATGCTCCATGATGGCGCCGAGCACGGCCGGCTTCATCACATGCCACTCCTGTTCGCTATCCTTCGTCACGGTCACGAAATCGGAGCCGAAGAACACGCCTGTCACTCCGGCGATGCCGAACAGCGACTGCGCGAGCGGCGAGCGCTGTGTCGACTCCGCGCTCGGGAAGTCGGCCGTGCCGGCGGGCATGACCATCCGCCCGGGGAGGAACTTCAGCGTCGCCGGATTGGGTGTGGCTTCGGTCTGAATGAACATCGGACTCTCCCTTGCTGGATCAGGCGTGAGTAGATGGCTCCCAGCGTCGCAGCGGTCAACCGCGTTGAAGACGGGGTCTTTCTTGAGGCAGGAATGGTAAAGACTTCCTTTCCACTGGATCGCAGCCATGAATCATGAGATCGGCAAGCCGCCTGCCGGAGTCGGCGATGCCTCCGACCGCGTGACGATCTCGCGGGTCGTCGAGCGGCCGCCCGAGCTGCGTCCGAGCCTCGGCTCGGCGCGACCCGGCGGCGAGGTGGCATGGCTGCTCGATGAGGGGCGACGCCAGGTTTCGCTGGCGGATCTGCTCGACGGGTGGTGCTGGCGGCTCGTCGCCGCGGGGCTGCCTTTGGCGCGCGTGAACGTCAGTACCGGCACGCTTCATCCGCAGCTCATCGGCTTCGGCGCGCGCTGGACCGCCATCAACGGACGCGCCGAGGAGCTCTCCCTCGCCCATGGGTTGGAACAGAGCACTGCCTATCGCAACTCTCCCTATGCGCGCGTCTTTGACGATGGGGAGACGATCCGCCGGCGCCTGGAGGGCGACGCCGACGCGCTCGAGTTTCCCGTGTTGCGCGATCTGAAGGCAGCGGGCATGACCGACTACCTCGCCATGCCGTTGCTCCTCGGGGCGGTCACGCGCAATGCGGCGACCTTCGCCTCCGACCGGCCAGGCGGATTCACCGATGACGACATCGCCCGCCTCACGGCGCTGGGACCGGTGCTGTCGACTGTGCTCGAGTTGCTCGCGCAGCGCCGCGTCTCGCGCACGCTGCTCGACGTCTATCTCGGCCGCAAGGCAGGACAGCGCGTGCTGGCGGGGGAAATCGTGCGCGGCAGCGGCGAGGCGATTCGCGCGGTGATCTGGAGTTCCGATCTGCGCAACTTCACGGGCCTCAGCGACCGGCTCCCAGGTACGCGCGTGATCGATCTGCTCAACCGCGTCTTCGACACCCAGGTCGCGGCGATCCACGCGCGCGGTGGCGAGGTGCTGAAGTTCATCGGCGACGGCTTGGTGGCGATCTTTCCGATCGACGATATCGAGTTCGCGGCGGAGCAATGCGCGCGTGCGATGGACGCGGCACGGACCGCGCTCGCCGCAAATGTCGAACTCAATGCGGTGCTGGCCACCGAGCCCGACGCGCCGCGCGTGCCGCTCGCGGTCGCCCTGCATCTGGGGGACGTGTTCTTCGGCAATATCGGAGGCCAGGATCGGTTGGATTTCACCGTCATCGGCCCGGCCGTCAATGCGGTGAGCAGGCTGGAAAAGGTTGCCAAGGTTCTCAGTCGCGATCTCGTCGTGACCGGCGATTTCGCGGCCGCGTCAGGCCGGCGCGATCTCGACTCGCTCGGCGTCCATCCCTTGCGCGGCTTCAGCGAACCGATCGAGGTCTTCGGGCTTAACCCGAGATTCAGGTGATCGCGTCGATGGCGTTGGCGTCGAGCGAACCCGGGATGATGGTCAGTGGCACGCGGAGCTTGCCGACATGCTTGGCCGTGAGCGCGGTGATCAGCGGGCCCGGGCCTTTCGGGCCGGGATCGGCGCCGAGGACGAGAACGGAGATCGACGGCTCCTCGTCGAGAAGCTTCAGCAATTCGTCGCGCGGCTGGCCCTCGCGCACATAGAGGACGGGGACGTCGCCCGAGAGTTCGCGCGCTTCGCTGGCGAGTTCCTGCAACCGGCTCTCGGCCTCCGCGCGCCGCTCCTGGCGCATGATCTCGCCGACGCCCAGCCATTCGGCCGACGCGGGTTCGGTGACATAGAGCATGGCGACGCGGCCGCCGGTCTTGCGCGCGCGGCGGCAGGCAAAGCGCAACGCGACCTTGAGCTCCGGGCTCTGATCGACGATGACCAGGAAGACGCGCTGCGCCGCCTTGCTCGTTGGCTCATCTGCCATGATTTGCAGTCCCCCTCGGATCGGTGTCTGCAGTCCTCGTCACGCCTCAGCCTCGACGGAACGCCGTGCTCGCGGTCCAGCCGGCCGCGACCGCCACGAGCACCGCTGCCAATCCATAGAGCGCCGCGTGCTGATGGGCGAAATCATAGACCGCCGCCCCGACACCCGTCTTCTTCACGCGCATCGGCGTCGTCTGCCCGCCGACCTCGCGGCCGTCCTTGAGCAGGAAGATCTCCACGTTGTAGACGCCGGTGGGGACGTTGGCCGGAAAACGGATCGTGGTCCGGAACAGCTTGGGGCCGAGGAAGGTAATCGTCTCCGGCGTGTCGTCCCAGAGTTCCTGGCGCACTTTGTTGCGGATCATGCCGGTGCGGAATTCGGCGAGCTTCGCCGGTGCGACATTGCGGACCGGTTCCGCCTTCACTGCGTCGATGCCGATCTGGTGACGCTGGCGCATCCCCGCCGTGGTGATGGCGTCGATCGGGCGCGAACTCGCCACGCGGTAGAAGGACGGCACATTGCGGAAGCGCAGCGATTCCGTGTTGATCCAGATCCCGAGCACGCGCGACTTGCGGCGCACATTCATCGTGGTCGCAGGGCCGCGCACCACCACCACCACGTCGCCCTCGCCATCGGTGGCGCCGAACAGCAGCAATTCGGTGCCCGAGAAGCCGGCGGTGATCCCGATCTCGTGCGCCGACAGATCGGCGACGACCGTTTGGGCGCGGGCGCCCGCGACGACCAGCAGGGCGAGCAGCACCGACAGCAGGCTCGAGGAGCGCATCGCCATCATCAATGCCGCTCCGACTCGCCCATCGAGAACAGCTCCTCGGGCGTCACGATCAGGTCGAACGCGAGCTTCGCCGCGACGCCGACCACCATCAACGCCATCAGCCCGCGCAGCTGCTCGCCGCGCAGCTTCTGTCCGAGCCGCGCGCCGATCTGCGCGCCGACCACGCCGCCGATCAGCAGCAGGACCGCGAGCACCATGTCGACGGTCTGGTTCTGGAAGGCCTGCAGGAACGTGACATTCGACGTGACGAAGATGATCTGGAACAGCGAGGTGCCGACCACGACCGAGGTCGGCATGCCGAGCAGATAGATCATCGCCGGTACCAGGATGAAGCCGCCGCCGACGCCCATCAGCGCCGCCAGGATGCCGACGCCGATGCCGACGGCGAAGGGCAGGATGGCGGAGATGTAGAGCTTCGATTTGGGAAAGCGCAGCTTCAGCGGCAGGCCGTGCAGCCAGATGTGCTGATGCAGCTTGCCGCGCCGTGCCGTGCCGGTCCGCTGCGCGCGGCGCAGCGTATTGACCGACTCGATCAGCATCAGCGTGCCGATCAGTCCGAGGATGATCACGTAGGCGAGCGAGATGATCAGGTCGACCTGGCCGACATTGCGCAGGAACTTGAACAGAAACACGCCCGCCGTCGAGCCGATGAGCCCGCCGACCAGCAGCACCACGCCCATGCGCAGATCGACATTACCGCGCCGCCAATGCGCCATCACGCCGGAGACCGAGGCGCCGACGATCTGCGCCGCTTCCGAACCGACCGCGATGGTCGGCGGCACACCGATGAAGATCAGGAGCGGCGTCATGAGAAACCCGCCGCCGACGCCGAACAACCCCGACAGCAATCCGACGCCACCACCCAACCCCAGCAGGAGCAGCCAGTTGACGGAGAGTTCTGCGACGGGGAGGTAGATCTGCATCGACACAAGTCCAAACGCGCGAAACCCCGGCGGCCTTCCAAACGGGCCGTCGAGGGTCAGGGCAACCGCTTCTCTCGCTCAGCGTCCCGCCCACGAGAGACGTCGGCCGCACGATTCAGTTGTGTGCGACTTCAGCCTGCGAGCGGGGGTTGATCGACACATCCGACTTTGCGACCAGCGTGGCGCGCGAGGCAAGTGTCATCGTCACTTTCGTCGGGCCCGACGCGGTCATGGTCGCGACGGAGTCCTATGGCCGCAGGAAGCCGACCATGTCCTGGACTTCGCGCAGATGGGTGGCGGCGATGGCGCCGGCCTTGTCGGCACCCTTGCGCAGGATGCCGTCGACATAGCCGGGATCGGCCATCAACCGCTTCATCTCCGCGCCGATCGGGCCGAGCACGGCCACCGCGACATCGGCGAGCGCGCCCTTGAACGTCGAGAATTGCGCGCCCGCGAATTCCGCGACGACGGCGTCGAGCGTCCGGTCGGTGAGGGCGGCGTAGATGCCGAGCAGATTTTCGGCTTCCGGCCGTCCTTCCAGCCCCTTGATGTCGCCGGGCAGATTGTCCGGATCGGTCTTGGCGCGGCGAATCTTGTCGGCGATCGCATCCGCGCCGTCGGTCAGGTTGAGGCGGCTGAATTCGGACGCGTCCGACTTGCTCATCTTCTTCGTGCCGTCGCGCAGGCTCATGACACGCGTCGCCGTGCCGAAGATCTGCGGCTCGGGCAGCGGGAAATACTCCACGCCGTAGCGGCGATTGAAGGCGCCGGCGATGTCGCGCGCGAGCTCGAGATGCTGCTTCTGATCCTCGCCGACCGGCACATGCGTGCCCTTGTAGAGCAGGATGTCCGCCGCCATCAGCACCGGATAGGCGTAGAGCCCGAGCCCCGCATTGTCGCGCTGCTTGCCCGCCTTCTCCTTGAACTGGGTCATGCGATTGAGCCAGCCCAGCGGCGTGATGCAGCTGAAGATCCAGGCCAGCTCGGCATGCCCCGGCACGGTCGACTGGTTGAAGATGATGCAGGCATCGGTGTCGATGCCCGACGCGATATACGCCGCCGTGACCTCGCGCGTCGCCTGGCGCATGGCCGCCGGTTCCTGCGGCATGGTGATCGCGTGCAGATCGACGATGCAGAAGATGCAGTCGAAATCCTTCTGCAGCTTCACCCAGTTGCGGATGGCGCCGAGGTAATTGCCGAGATGCAGATTGCCGGTGGGCTGGATGCCCGAGAAGATGCGGTTCATCGAGATGTTTCCGTGTTCGGGAGCGGCGGCGTTTATGCCGGCCGCCTCGGTCGCCGGTCAACCATCGGCTCGCGCCGGCGCCCGCGCGCCTGGTTCGATGCACACTTCGTCGATCGTGCCGCCATAGCGAAAGACGCCGTGGCGCTCATGGAGCGCCCACAGCACCGGCGCGCGACGGTCGAGCCCGACATCGAGGCCCTCGAACAAGCCGACCATCAGCGTCGGCGACAGCTCGGTCCAGCCGATGCGTTCGGCGCCATCGAGCAGCAGGCGGCCGCGGCCGCGGCGCGCGCCCAGCGCCTCGTAGTCCAGCACCGCGTCGTGGACCCCGGCGCCAAGTTCGATCGGCGGGAGATCGGTGGGCTCGCCGAAGCCGTTGTAGTGGAACTCGAGTCGCTCGGCTTCGACATACATCACCATGCCGCCGATGATGTCGCCGAGCGCCCAGAGCACGCCTTCGTCGCCGCGGCGCTGCGCGAAGCGCGTGGTGATCCGGAACGAGCGGTTGGCGACCAGCGGAACGACATCGGCGCGGTGCACGCTTTGCGCGCCCTGCCGGAAGCGGCGCGGCCGGTCGGCGCGTTCACGCAAGTGAGCCGGCGTGTCGCCGAACTTGCCGGGCCGATCGCGATTGTCGAGCGGATAGACGAGATGCTTCCACGCCGCCGCGTCGAAGGCCTCGACCAGCGCGGCGAGCCTGTCGGGATGCGCGGCCGCGACATCGCGGCTCTCGGAGAAATCGGCGGCGAGGTCGTGGAGCGTCCAGTTGTCCATGTCGATCGGCCGGCCGCGCAGCTGCAGCGAACGCGCGAGCCAGCCGTCGCGGTAATAGGCACGGTTGGACCAGCACTCGTAATACTGCTCGATGCGTGGCGAAGGCGCGTCGGCGAGCAGCATCTCGGCGCAGCTCGTCCCATCGAGCGCGCGGGCCGGCTTGCCGTGGCTGGTCTCCAGCCGCGCCACGCCGGCGAGATCGAGCACCGTCGGCATCACATCGATCACATGCATGAATTGACGCCGGACCGCGCCGCGCGCCTGGAGCCGGGCGGGCCATGACGCGATGAAACTGACGCGGCGCCCGCCGGCGCCGGTGTAGGTCTTGAAACTCGGGAACGGCGTATTCGACACCTCGCCCCAGGCGGTCGGATAGAGCGAGATGCTCTGCGGTCCGCCGAGTTCGGCGAGCCGCGTGCGCTCCTGCGCCATCGGCCGCATCGGCAGTCCGGAATAGCGCCGGTTGTTGTTGATCATCCCGTGTTCGCCGCCGGCATCGGTGCCGCCATTGTCGGACGAGAACAGGATGATCGTGTTGTCGAGCTCGCCGATCGCGGTCAGGAACCCGACGAGCCTGCCGATATTCTGATCGGCATTGTCGAGCATCGCCGCGTAGGCCTCCATGTGCCGCGCATAGAGCGGGCGGTCGGCGGGGTCGGTGTTTTCCCAGGCCGGCGCGCGCGGGTCCGACGCCGGCAGCGCCGTGCCGGGCGGGATCAACCCCATCTCGATCTGGCGGCGATGGCGCGCCGCGCGCATCGCGCTCCAGCCGGCATCGTAGCGGCCCTGGTACTTGGCCATGTCCGACGGCTTGGATTGCAGCGGCGCGTGCATCGCGTTGTTGGCGACGTAGAGGAAGAACGGCTTGCTGGGGTGGCTCTCGCGCAGCTCCTTCACGAAACGGATGCCCTGGGCCATCCAGTCGTCGCCGGAATAATAGTCGCGCGGATAGGTGTCGATGGGGAGGAGCTGGTTGTCGAGCATCAGCCGCGACGGGAAGAAGTGATGCGTCTCGCCGTCCATGAAGCCGTAGAACCTGTCGAAGCCGCGCTGCGCCGGCCAGTTGTGCTTCATGCCGCCCGGCACCGCATCGGCCATCGGCGTGTTGTGCCATTTGCCGACCATGATCGTTTCGTAGCCCGCCGCGCGCAGGGTCTCCGGCAACGTCGCGGCATCGAGCGGGATCTCGCCCGAATAGCCCGGGTAGCCTGGATGATTGTTGGCGAGCCAGCCGGTGCCCACGCCATGCGCGTTGCACCCCGTGAGCAGCGCCGCGCGCGCCGGCGAGCAGATCGGATGCGTGGTGTAGTGCGTGAGCCGCACGCCGCGCGCCGCCAGCGCATCGATATGCGGCGTCTCGATCTCCGAGCCGTAGCAGCCCGGATCCGACCAGCCCATGTCGTCCATGTACACGATCACGATGTTCGGCGACCCCGCGCGCGCCTCCTTGCGCGCCGGCCACCACGGCGTCGATTCCTCGCGGGTGCGCCCGATCTTGCCGCCGAACTCGGATGGCGATGCGCTCGTCGTCATGGGCCTTGCTCCTGCCGTTGCTTGGCGACCTACCCTGAGGTACGTCCCTTCGTGGATATCTGCCTCGAAGGCGCCGCGCAATTGGCGTGCGCGCGCCCAGCCACACGCCGGAGACCGCCCATCATGACCCAACGCACGCCGCTCCTCGATCCCGCCTGGCGCTATGTCGAGCACACCAAGAACGACGCCATGCGCGCGCCCGATTGGGAATTCCTGAACCAGCAGCGCGCCGAGTTCTACGCCCGCGAACAGGCCCGCCACGCCCTGCGTCTGCTGGAAATCCATCGTGACGATCCCGGCTTCGGCTGGCAGGTCAATCACTACTGGCACAGCCTGCAATCAGCGACGATGGCCCTGCAGGCCGGGCGCGACGAGGAGTACGTCGTGATGGCGCTGCTGCACGATGTCGGTTTCACGACCTGTCCGACGGTGCATGGCCCGTTCGCGGCCCGGCTGATGGGGCCGTATATCTCGGAGCAGAATTTCTGGCTGCTCGAACACCATCAGGTGTTCATGAATTTCCATGCCCATGAACTGCCCGGCGGCGACCGCCAGGCGCGCGAGCGCTATCGCGGCCATCCGCATTTCATCGCGACGGCCGAGTTCGTCGCCCGCTTCGATCAGAATTGCGAAGACCCGAACTACGAATGCGCGCCGCTCGCGATCTTCGAGCCGATGGTCCAGCGCATCTTCGCGCGCCCGCCGCACCCCGTGCCGTTGCAGGAGTGATCGCGTCACGCGCAAGCCGCGGAACACATTCTGCTTGGAAGCAAGCAAGACCATGAATCTGTCCCGTCGCCCTCTGCTTGCCGTCGCCGCCACGCTGATCGCGCCGGCGCTCGCGCGTGCTCAGCACCACGGCCATCATCAGGGCCAGTTCGAGCGGCTGAGCCAACCCGGTCGCGTCGATCTGCCGGAGATCCATGCGCAGCAAGCCGTCACCGACAGCCCGGCGCCGCGCGCCGCCGCGCAAGGCGCATGGCGCCCTCGCGCACCGCTGCCGATCCCGCGCACCGAAATGGCCTGGGCGGTGGCCTATCGCAATCGCGTCCATCTCGTCGGCGGCTATGCCGAGCAGCGGGTCGATCGGCCCTATCACCACGCCTACGACCCCGCGAGCGACCGATGGGAGGAACTCGCGCAATTGCCGCGTGGCGCCAACCATGTCGGCGTGGCGACGCTCGGCGATCGGCTCTACGCTTTCGGCGGGTTCATCGAGCAGAACCGCACGCCGCACGACGAATCCTTCTTCTTCGATGGCGCGAAATGGACGCGCATCCGTCGCCTGCCCGAGGCCTGCGGCGCGATGGCCTGCATCGCGCTCGGCAATCGCATCCACATCATCGGCGGCGCGATCGGCAGCGACTGGCGCCGCTCGATCGACTGGCACCTGGTCTACGATCCCGAGACCGATCGCTACGACCGCCGCCATCCCGTGCCGCTGGCACGCGATCACGCCGGGATCGTCGTGGTGAACGGCGTGATCCACGTGATCGGTGGCCGCGTCGATTCCTTCCACACCAATACCCATCTGCATCACAGCTACGATCCCGCGACCGATCGTTGGGCATTCCGCACGCCGTTGCCGACGGCGCGCTCGGGCCATGGCTGCGTGCTCTATCGCGACAAGGTGTTCGTGATGGGCGGCGAGGGCACCAATCGCGTCTATGGCCAGAACGAGGCATGGGATCCGGTGACCGATCGCTGGGAGTCGTACGCGCCGATGCTCACGGCGCGCCACGGCATGGGCGCGGTCATGGTCGGCGATGCGATCCATGTCGCCGGCGGCGGCCCGCAGATGGGCGGCGGCGTCAAGAGCGCGATCAACGAGACGTTCAGCCTGGGGTGAGCGAAAATCTCCAGGTGGCGCGAGAGTGCGGGAACGGGAAGCCATGAGACGGAAGAACATGCGGGTCGCCTATACCGGCGCCGTGTTGGTGGTCGGGGCGCTGGCGTTCTTCGTCGGTATGTTGAGCGTCGCGCCGCGTTCGAATGATCCGGCGGCCTTGATGGGAATCGTCGGAACGGTGTCGGGGGTCGTTGGCGGCCTCGGGATCGCGATGATCGTCTTCGGTTTGATCGGCCGGAAGGTCCCGCGCTGAGGCGACAAACGGGAACGCCTCCAATTCTCCTGTGGGGAGAATCTCACGGAATCGCGATATGCTCCTCGCGCTGCGTCGACGGGCATTGCGTTGGAGGTCGCGACCATGGCCAAAGTCAAAATCCGCAAGGGCATGCCCAGCGTCCAGCTGACGAAAGCCGAGTTTGCCGCGCGGTTCCGCGAGCGGCTCTACGATCCCGGATACGCCGAGCTTGATCGCGAGATCGAGACGATCATCGCGACGGCGTGGGAAGCCTACGACGTCTATCGCAAGAGCCCGCGCACGCGCGCCGCCGGGGCCGGGTTCGCTGATCCGTCCTTCCAGCTCCCCATCGAATGGCTCGACGCGCGGCGCCGCATCCGGGCGGCCGAGCGTACGCAGAAGAACCGCCAATCACCTGCCCGCATCCTGCTGATCAACGGTTCAGCGCGCAGCGATCAGAGCTGCCCCGGCGAGATGTCCAAGAGCTTTCGCCTGGTGTCGCTCGCGCGCGATCTGCTCCGCCGCCAACGCGGTGTCGAAGTCGACATCCTCGACCTGAGTCGTCTGACGTCGGAGTACGGCCGCGTCATCCACCCGTGCAAGGCATGCGTTTCAACGGCGATGCCGCTCTGCAACTGGCCCTGCTCGTGCTACCCCAATCACGCCATGGGTCAGACCAACGACTGGATGGCCGACATCTATCCGATGTGGGCGGCGGCGCATGGCGTGATGATCGTCACGCCCGTGAACTGGTACCAGGCGCCGAGCACACTCAAGCTGATGATCGATCGGCTGGTCTGCGCGGATGGCGGCAATCCGGATCCGACATCCACGGGCGGCAAGGACCCGAAACGCGCGAAGGAGCTCGAGCTCGCGGGATGGCCCTATCCTCGCCACCTCGCGGGTCGCGCATTCTCGATCGTCGTGCATGGCGACACCGCGGGCGTCGAGACGCTGCGCCGAATTCTCACCGACTGGCTCTCGGACCTCGGACTGATTGCGGCGGGGCACAAGGCGGTGATCGGCGCCTATATCGGCTATTACCGCCCCTATGCCACCAGCCACGACGATCTCGACGCCGATGTCGCGATCCGTGAGGAAGTAAAGAGCGCGGCGCGGTCGCTGCTTGCCGCCGTGAGACTGCAACGACGCGGCGCGCTCAAGCAGCCGGACGCGGGCGAGCGGGAGACGCGCCCGAAATAGCGCCGAACGGGGCGCGATCCTGCCGGACTGGACTCGATCTTGCCGGAGTTCCGGCATGGCGAGCGACGATCTGCCCGAACACGACAAGCCCCTGCGCTACGACACGCGGCTGCTCGGCCGCCGCATTCCGTTCACCCCCGACGAGCTGGCCGCCAATCGCCGCGCGTTGCGCCGGGCCGTCCTGACGCTGTGGCAGACGAGCATCCTGCGCACCACCCGCCTGCGCGTGATGGACGAGGTCAATAACGGGCTCGCATATTACGACTACACGCTGCTGCGCGAACTGCCGCGCTTCTATGCCGAGCTCGAGGACAAGCTCGGGGCGATCCACCGGGAGTGGGCCGGCATCGAACCCGCCTCTTTCCTGCGCATGGGGAGCTGGATCGGCGGCGATCGTGACGGCAATCCTTTCGTGACCGCCGAGGTGCTGCGCGAGGCGTTGCGGCTGCAGGCGCGGCGCTGCCTGCGCTTCCATCTCGACGAGCTGCATCTGCTGGGCGGCGAGCTGTCGCTCGATGGGCAGCTGGTGCAGGTGTCGCCGGAGCTGCGCCAGCTCGCGGCGCAAGCGCCGGCGGCGTCACGGCCGCGACAGGACGAGCCCTATCGGCTGGCGATCGAGGTGATCCGCGCGCGCCTCGCGGCGACGGCGTCGGGGATCGATCCGACCCTGGCGGTCTCGCGCCGCGGCGAGAGCGAGCTTGGCCCCTATCCCGACATCGCCGCCGTGTCGGCCGATCTGCGCGTCGTGCACGATTCGCTGGCGACCAATGGCTCGTTGCCGCTCGCGCCCGGCCGGCTGCGCGCGCTGCCGCGCGCCATCGACGTGTTCGGTTTCCACCTCGCGGCCATCGATCTGCGTCAGAACGCCGATGTCCATGAGCGCGTGGTCGGCGAGCTGTTCGAGGTCGCGGCGCCAGGCACTTGCTACGCGGCGCTCGACGAGGAGGCGCGCATCGCGCTGCTGGCGCTCGAGATCGCGGCACCGCGGCCGCTGGTTTCGCCCTTCCTCGCCTATGCCGCGGAGACGAGCGCCGAGCTCGCCATCCTGCGCGAGACGGCGTCGGTGCATCGCCGCTACGGCAAGGACTGCGTCGCCAACTACGTGATCTCCAAGGCCGACGGCGTAGCGGACATTCTGGAGGTCGCGCTGCTGCTGAAGGAGGCCGGCCTGCTGTTGCCGCAGGGCGCGACGCTCGATCTCAACATCGTGCCGCTCTTCGAGACGATCGCGGATCTGCGCCGCTGCGGTGAGGTGATGGATCGGTTGCTGGCACTCCCCGTCTATCGCCGGCTACTCGAGAGTCGCGACGGCGTGCAGGAGGTCATGCTCGGCTATTCGGACAGCAACAAGGATGGCGGCTTCGTCACGTCGAGCTGGGAACTCCACAAGGCCGAGATCGCGCTGGTCGAGGTCTTCGCACGCCATGACGTGCGCCTGCGCCTGTTCCATGGCCGCGGCGGATCGGTCGGCGGTGGTGGCGGCCCGAGCTACGAGGCGATCCTCGCGCAGCCGCCCGGCGCGGTGCAGGGCGCGATCCGCGTGACCGAGCAGGGCGAGGTGATCGCGGCGAAATACTCCAATCCCGAGGTCGGGCGCTGGAATCTGGAGACTTTGGCCGCGGCGACGTTGGAAGCGACCCTGCTCCAGCAGCGTCAATCGCCCACGCAACCCGCCTTCCTCGCGGCGATGGAGACGCTGTCGGACCAGGCCTACGCGGCGTATCGCGATCTGGTCTACGACACCCCGGGCTTCGAGCGCTTCTTCTGGGAGTCCACGGTGATCGGCGAGATCGCCAATCTCAACATCGGCAGCCGGCCCGCATCGCGCAAGAACTCGAAGCGCATCGAGGATCTGCGCGCGATCCCCTGGGTCTTCAGCTGGTCGCAATGCCGATTGATGCTGCCCGGCTGGTACGGTTTCGGCTCGGCGGTGAAGATTTGGCGCGCCACGCATCCGGCGGACGGGCTCGATGTGCTGCGGCGGATGCATGGCGAGTGGCCGTACTTCCGCACCATGCTGTCCAACATGGACATGGTGCTGGCCAAGAGCGACATCGCGATCGCCTCGCGCTACGCCGAGCTCGTGCCGGACACCGCGCTTCGCGCCGCGATCTTCGCGCGGCTGCGCCAGGAATGGCAGGATTCGATCACGGCGCTGCTGGAGATCACCGGCCAGCGCGCATTGCTGGAACGCAGCCCGCTGCTGGCGCGCGCGATCCGCAATCGCTTTCCGTATCTCGATCCGCTCAACCACGTGCAGATCGCGCTGCTCAAACGCCACCGCGCCGGCGATGTCGACGAACGCGTCGTTCAGGGCATCCATCTCAGCATCAACGGCATCGCCGCCGGCCTGCGCAACAGCGGCTAGCAGCGGCGGCTTGAGTCTGGAAGCAGGAGAACCGACTCCTCGGTTCAGCGCGACAGCGCCAGCCGCGCGCCCAGGCAAACCAGCACGCCGCCCATGATCGCGTCGAGGCTGCGCTGCGCGCGCTCATAGACTCTGCGGATCGGCTTCATGCTGAAGAACAGGGCAACGGTGATCCACCACATGGCCGAGATCAGCGTCGCGGTGCCGACGGCAGCGGCGAGCAGCGCGGGCGGTGGATGGGATGGAATCATGACGATGAAGATGCTCGAGTAGTAAGCGAGCGATTTGGGATTGGCCATGTTCGTGAAGAACCCGGCGCGAATGGCCGGCCACGCGGACATCGGGTCGGCATGGCCCGCGGGTCGCGCATCGGGCCGCTTGCGTATCGCGCCGACCAGCATGTTGACGCCGATCCAGATCAAGTAGGCGGCGCCTGCGAGTTGGAGCGTCGCGTGAACGACCGGGAAGCGGGCGATCACCACGCCGAGACCGATCGCCGCCATCACGCCCCACGCCAGCTCGGCAAGCAGGACTCCACCGATCACCATGAAGCCCAGCCGGCGGGAACCGGCGATCGCGTGACTCGACACGATCATGAAGGTCGGCCCCGGGCTGGCGGCGGCGAGCAACTGCACGGCGGCAATGCTCAAGAGGACGGAGACGTATTCCATGCGGTTCGCCCTGGCGTGTCGGGTTCCGGGGACGACCATACTCTGGAGGCAATGGCGCGAGGACAAATGCACGCTGGATCGATTTTTCGGCGGTCGGGTCGTC
>JANNTF010000725.1:0-6369 GCA_031403455.1 Alphaproteobacteria bacterium
GTCGCCGAGAAGCTCTTCATGTCGGTGACGCCACGGCCGTAGACGCGGTCGCCGATCGGCGTGGCGGCGAAAGGATCGGTCGACCAGGGCTGGCCGTCGACCGGCACCACGTCGGTGTGGCCCGAGAGCACGATGCCGCCGTCGGTCGCGTTGCCGTCGCGCGCGGCGAAGGTGGCGGTCCGAGCCGCAACAACGCCGCGGTTTCGCGACACCGGCACCAGCGGCTCGTGTAGATGCGGGCTTGCGCGATGCCCGCGGCGCGCAATTTCTCACCCCAGGCGCGGGCCTCCTGCCGGCCGGTCGCGTCGAGATTGCGCTGCGTCGCGCAATCGTCCAGCACGAAATTCTGGGGATCACCGACCCCGGGTGCGGTTGCGTGGCGAAGCAGGGCGATGGCCTCGCCATCGCGCAAGCGGGCCAGGTCGTCCGATGCCGAAGCCGTGACGCCTGCGAGCGCGATCAGCGCGAGAATGAGAGACAGGATGCGGTTCATGCCCGACTGAGCTAATGCTTGGGACGGTGAGGCCAAGGGAGAGACCATGACGATTGTTGCGCACCCGCTCGACGCCATCGCCGCTGTGGCCGCGGCCGCGCTGTTCGGTGGCATGCTGCTGTTCGCCACCGTCGTGACGCCGACCGTGTTTCGCAGCCTCACAGGCGCGCCGGCGCAGGCGTTTCTGCGGGCGGTCTTTCCACTCTATTACCTCTACGTCCTCGGTACGGCATTGGTTGGCGGGCTTGCCACGATCTCGAACAACCCGCGTCTCGGATCGGCACTGCTGGTGATCGGGGTTTCTGCGGCGGTGCTGCGACAGGTGGTGATGCCGCGCGTGAATGCGGCACGCGATGCCGAACTCGGCGGTGACGCGCAAGCGAAGGCGAGGTTTCAAGCGCTCCATCGTACGAGCGTAGTCGTGAATGTGGCGCAGCTTCTCTTGGCGGGTCTCGTCGTCGTTCGGCTCTTGCCGTGATGATGGCATCGGCTGATCCGTGTCAGCTGTCGTGAGGAGATAGAGGCATGTCGACGTCGCGCGTCGTCACAGCGTGCGTGCTCGTGATCGGCAATGAGATTCTGTCCGGTCGGACGAAGGACGCCAACCTCGCCTGGCTGGCGGTCGAGCTGAACAAGCTGGGCGTGCGCCTGATGGAGGCGCGCGTCATTCCCGATGTCGAAGCGACGATCGTCACGACGATCAACGAGCTGCGCACGAAGTTCGATTATCTGTTCACGACCGGCGGCATCGGTCCGACCCATGACGACATCACCGCAGCGAGCGTCGCCAAGGCGTTTGGCGTGCCTTTGATCAGAAATCCCGAGGCGGTGCGTCGTCTTCAGGCGCATTACGCGAATCCCGCCGACCTCAACGAGGCGCGGCTGCGGATGGCGAACACGCCCGAGGGCGCGGAGCTGATCGATAATCCCGTCAGCAAGGCCCCGGGTTTCCGGGTCGGCAATGTCTTCGTCATGGCCGGGGTCCCGGTGATCATGCAGGCGATGTTCGATGGCCTGCGCCGGAGCCTGGTCGGCGGTGAACCCTTGCTGTCGCGGACAGTCAACGTCGATCTGGCCGAAGGCGTGATGGCTGCGGATCTCGCGGCCATTCAACTGGCCAGCCCCGACATCGAGATCGGAAGTTATCCCTACATGCGCCTGGGAAAGCCGGGCGCGGCGATCGTGCTGCGCGGCGTCGATTCCCGGCGGCTCGCGCTTGTGACCGATTTGGTCACGGCGATGATGCGCGGCCTGGGTGGCGCGCCGCGCGAGGATCCCTCGACCGCCTGACTCGGGTAGTGGGTGATCACGAAGCCGTGCGTGCCTGGATCGTTAATCTCCTGGTAAGGCTGCTTGGCGGAATATCTCCCAACTTGAGGCCAGATAGGAGGGCCGCGTTCGCGGTTACAGTCCACCATGGGCACAAGACTCGATGAAAAGCATAGCGACTGGCGGCGGC
Source organism: Alphaproteobacteria bacterium (assembly GCA_031403455.1). Classification (GTDB taxonomy): domain Bacteria; phylum Pseudomonadota; class Alphaproteobacteria; order CACIAM-22H2; family CACIAM-22H2; genus CAIOSQ01. The sequence continues at coordinate 1,953 of JANNTF010000725.1, forward strand.
TCGACCCTGCGCAGCTTGATGCGATCATCGAGCAGCATCGCCGCTTCGTCGCGAACGACAAGCGCGGGGCGCGTGCCGATCTGGCGTTCGTGGACCTGTCGGAATGTGATCTCAAGGGCGTCGATCTGAGGCGGGCGCGGCTGGTCGGCGCGCGGCTGGCCTATGGGCAGTTCACGCGCGCGCGCCTGGCCGGCGCCGATCTCTACGGCGCGGATCTGCGCATGACGCGGCTCGATGGCGTGGACCTGGCGGGCGCCGATCTGCGTGGCGCATGCCTGCGCGGGGCCGATCTGACGGATGCGATCTTGATCGATGCCGATTTGCGCGATGGATCGCTGATGCGCGCCAGTGCCGAGGGGACGATCGGCGCCTCCTTCGGGCCGACCCCTGTCGAGCTCACCCGCGCGACGGCCCATCGCGCGATCTTCGCGCGCGCCAAGCTCACGCGCGCGATCGGTCTTCAGACGGATTTCGCGGACGCCAGCCTGCGCGGCGCGCATCTCGTCGGCACCGATCTGTCGAACGCCGTGCTCACCGGCGCGAACCTCTCCGGCGCCGATCTGTCCGCGAGCAAGCTGGACGGTGCGACCTTGCGCGGTAGCGATCTGAGCCATGCGAGCTGGGCGGGCGCGAGTTTCGTGGGCGCCGACCTGGCCGGTGCTCTGGTCGATGCCGCCGCCTATGAGTGCGACGAGCTCCTCGACACCAATCTGGCTCGGGCCGACGAGGCGCTGCTTGCACGCCTGCCCGAAATCCTCGCGGCTCATGCGAGCTGGATGGCGTCGGGTGGTCGCCAGGGACGTCGCGCCGAGCTGTCGCGGGGCGTCCTGGTCCGCCACGATCTGCGTCGGGCGCAACTCGGTGCCGTGTTGATGTCGTATGTCGTCTTGCGTGACAGCGACCTCACAGGCGCGCAACTCGCCATGGGCGACCTGTCTTTCGCCGATCTGCGGGGAACGAAGCTCGTGCGCGCGGATCTGCGCGGCGCCAATCTCTACCGCGCCACCCTGTCCGGCGCGGATCTCACGGGGGCCGACCTCTCGCCGCTCGAACTCGTCGACCAGCGTGCGCGGAGCATGCCCGCGAAGATCGAGCGCGCGCGTCTGGATGGCGCGATGCTGCGCGACGCCAATCTGCGCGGCGCGCGATTGCTCGGCGCCAGCCTGGTCGGCGCAGACCTGCGCGGCGCGGATCTGACGGGTGCGATCCTGCGCCACGCGGACCTCAGCGCGGCGCAGACGGATAGTGCGCAGTTCGAAGGTGCGGATCTGCGTGAAGTCATGGGCTTGCGACCCACGACCTGAGCCGGCTCGGCACGCGACGCGCGTCCTTGAACCCGGCACGAGCCGCGCGATAGCCTCGCGCGCTTCAAGGGCCCGCTTGGCGGAATCGGTAGACGCATCGGACTTAAAATCCGAGGCCTCAAAGGGCGTGCCGGTTCAAGTCCGGCAGCGGGCACCAACGCGGGGGCGATGGCGATTTGCTCGAGCTTGGGGAGAGTGGGACATGCGGCGTTACGTGGTGACGGGTTCGTCGAGCGGCATCGGGGCGGCGATCTGTCGGCGCCTCGCCGGGCCCGACACCTGCTTCGTGGTGCATGGTCGGGCGAATGTCGAGGGCGCTCGGGCCGTATTGCGGGATCTCGAGGCGCGCGGCGCGCGTGGCGTCGTGGTCGATGGCGATCTGGCGCTTCCGGATACGGCGGAGCGTCTGATCGAGGCTGCGCGCAGCGCGTTCGGCGGTGTCGACGTCGTCGTCAGCAATGCGGGTTTTGCCGATCGCACCCGGCTCGATGATCTGACAAGCGACCGCTTTCTCAACTCGATTCACGTGATCGAGACGGCGTTCGTGGCGCTGATGCGGGCCGCGCGCGCGGCGCTGGCGTCAGGCAACGACGCGCGTGTGATCGCGATCGGTTCTTTCGTCGCGCATAGCTTCCGGACCGACGCCCCCGTCTTCCTCGCGTCGGCCGCGGCCAAGGCCGGACTCGAGGCGATGGTGCGCGCGCTGGCCATCGAGCTTGCGCCGCAGAAGATCACGGTCAACGCCGTCGTCCCCGGCGCCATCGAGAAGGATCTCGGCACCCATAGCGCCATGACGCCCGAGCAATGGCGCGCGAGCATCGCGCGCATTCCGCTTGGGCGTCTCGGCAAGCCCGAGGAGGTCGCCGCGGCCGTCACCTTTCTGGTCTCGCCGGAGGCGGGCTACATCACCGGGCAGGCGCTCCACGTCAATGGCGGCCTCGTCATCTGAATGACGCTCTCGAGCGGCGCCGCCGGTCAGCGGCCGCGGTGCAGCCACCATCTCTGCTCGTTGATCGAGTAGATCGCCCGGTAATGCAGGATCCGCCGTGAGTCGACGGCTTGTGGGATCTGGTTGTCGAGCACGAGCAATCGATCGTCCTCGGCGACCACCAGCACGGCATGGGCGACGCCGAGATTGATGTCGTCGAGGATGACGAGACGCATCTCGTCGTTGCTGAAGCCGAGCTGGCGCAACGTCACGAACTTCGCGATCGCGTAGTCCTCGCAGTCGCCGCTGCGCGACAGCATCTGCAACGGACTCGCCCAGTAGTCGCTGGCGCCCCAATTGCTCTGGTCGATCGCGTAGGGAAGACGATTGAAGAACGTGTTGACCATGTCGACGCGTTCGCGCCGCGGGCGCCCGTCGAGACTCTCGATCAGCCGACGCCACTCCGCCACGATGCAGCGGCCGCCGAAACGAATGGCGCAGGCTTCGTCATAGCCGGGTGTCTCGTGGATGACGCGCTCGAGCGCCGCGGTCCAGCGTTTGAACGGCGCGAGATTGGCGCCGGGCGCTTCGCCGGCGCCGAAGATGGACGGGAAGGGGCGCGGTGCGGCCGCTTCGCTTTTCGGCAGGGCGCCGGCGGCGCCCGCCGCCGCACCCCAAAAGATGAGTGAGGCCGTTAACACGACACCAAGGATCGTACGGCAAGAATGTGGCATCGCAGAACGCGGTGAGGGTGAGGTGGCAGCATGATCCTCGATCTAGGTCAACGAAGCGTGAAGACCGCGTGGATGCTGCTGCTCGCGTTGACATGCATGATCGCCGTGCACCAGCCGGCCGCCGCCGCCGACCCGCGTTCGCTGCAGGGGCGCTGGGCCGTCGACCCGCTGGACTGCGTCGACAATCGATATGTCTGGGTGTTCTCGAACGACCGCGCCGGGCTGTTCATCGACAATGGGGCGGTGAGCGGCTGGCGCCGCGCGAGCTATACCGACACCGGCGACAGCACGGTCAGCGTCGTGCTCGACGGCGCGCCGCGCCGCGAGTTTCGCTGGCGGTTGCGCGGGACCAACGAACTGGCCACGGTCGGAGTCCTGGAGAACGGGCGTTTGGTCGAGGATCGCAGCTTCCAGGTCTGGCTGCGTTGTGGTGGCTGACAGTCGGCGGGGTTGATCGCGCCGACAAGGGCGCAGCCATCGCAGCTGTGAATGGTTCCGATCGGGCGCGCCGCGCTTAACCAATCCTGAACGCGCCAGCGGCATCTTGGGCTCCGAACATGAGGGAGCCCTGCGTGGGCGAATGGCGCGAAGACATCGTTGAATGGACCCTGCGGCCGTGACGCCGACGCCACGCGCTCGACCTGATTCCGTTGCGGAGCCTGCCGACGTGGTGGTGATGCCGCATGGCGGCCCGTTCCGGCAGGGACTCAGGTTGATTTTCGACCCGGCGATCCTGACGGCGACCGTGGTGATCAATCTACTCGCTCTCGGTCTGCCGGTCGTGCTGCTGCAGGTCTATGACCGCATCATCCCGAACAACGGCGTCGATACGTTGCTGCTGCTGGTCTGCGCGCTGGCCATCAGCTTCATGCTCGATGCCGCTCTTCGCAGCGCGCGTGCCGCGCTCGCCGGTTGGGCCGGCGCACGCTACGAGTTCAAGGTCGGGTCGGCGGCCGTCGCGCGGCTGCTGCACGCCAACCCGCGCGAGTCCGAGGCGACCGCCGTCGGCGTCAATCTCGATCGACTGGCCGCGATCGACCAGCTGCGTGACTTCTACGCCAATCAGGGCGCGACAGTGCTCGTCGACCTGCCCTTCGCCCTGCTCTTCCTCGTGCTGGTCTACCTGATCGGCGGACCGCTGGTGATCGTGCCGCTGGTCGCGCTGATCGTGTTCGGAATCGCGGCGTTCAGCGTCGGCCAGTCGTTGCTCGAAGCACTCGCGGCACGCAGCGTGATCGACGATCGCCGCATGAGCTTTCTGATCGAGCTGCTGTCGGGGGTCCACACGCTGAAGGCCATGGCGATGGAGACGCTGATGGTCCGCCGCTACGAACGGCTGATGAACTCCGCGGCCCAGGAAGTCTATCGCACCGCCTTGCTCAGCGGCACCGCGCAGACCATCGGAACCGCGTTCGCACAGATCAGCGCGTTCGCCGTCGCCGCGGCCGGCA
>JANNTF010000726.1:0-3574 GCA_031403455.1 Alphaproteobacteria bacterium
CAGGGAGGGCGTAGCCCGACTGGAGTTACGCCACCGCCGAGCGGCGCGCCGAAGCCGGCGTGTCTGACGGTCGTGGCCGGTCGACGTAAGAGCTTGTCCTTCTCTTATCGAAGGATTTGCCCTTGCCCGGCCGCCACATCACCGATCGTCAGATGAGGATGTTCATGAGCTTGCGTATCACCCACTCGACGCCGATTGCCGCCGCCAAGGCAGGGGTCAGCGCCGCCTCGGGCTATCGCCTGGCGGCCGATCCGGTGCTGCCCTCGCAGAAGGCCAAGGCGCGCACGCGCCGCCGTCCCGATCCGCTGGCCGGGATCTGGGACGAGGAGATCGTGGCGATGCTCGAGGCGGCGCCGGGCTTGCGCGCGGTCGGGGTCTTCGAAGAGATCTGCCGGCGCCATCCCGAACTCGGCCCCGCTGTACGGCGCACGCTCGAGCGCCGCATCCGCGCCTGGCGCGCCGTCAACGGCCCCGACCAGGACGTCATCTTCCGCCAGCTTCATGTGCCGGGCCGGCTCGGTCTGTCCGACTTCACCGACATGGGCGAGGCCGGGGTGTGCATCGCCGGCGTGGGCCTCGATCACCGCCTCTATCACTTCCGTCTCGCCTTCTCCGGCTGGGAGCATGCCCATGTCGTGCTCGGCGGCGAGAGTTATGTCGCGCTGGCCGAAGGCCTGCAGAACGCGCTGTGGGCGCTCGGTGGCGCGCCAGCCGAGCACCGCTCCGACAGCCTCTCGGCCGCCTTCCGCAATCTCGAGCACGACAGCACCGCCGACGCCACGCGGCGCTACGAGGAACTCTGCGCCCATTACGCCATGCGCCCGACGCGCAACAATGCCGGCATCGCGCACGAGAACGGCGCCATCGAGAGCGCCCATGGCCATCTCAAGGCCGGTCTCGAAGACGCGCTGCTGCTGCGCGGTGCACGTGACTTCGACGATCTCGACGCCTATCGCGGCTTCGTCGACGAGGTTGTCGGCCGGCGCAATGCCAGGCGGCGCAAGCGCCTCGAGCTCGAACGCGGGGCGCTCAGGGTGCTGCCCGTTCGCCGAACCGGCGACTGGGAGGAGACCCTCGTCACCGTCACCTCGGCGAGCGGCTTCATCCTGCGCAAGGTCTTCTATTCGGTGCCCTCGCGCCTCATCGGCCATCGCCTGCGCGTGCGGCTGTGGGACGACCGGCTGCAATGTTTTCTCGGCGCCAGCCTGCTGATGACCCTGGCGCGCGGCCGCGCCCAGACCAGCGGCAAGCACGGCCACGTCGTCGATTATCGCCACGTCATCCACGCCCTCAAGCGCAAGCCGGCCGCCCTGCTCAATCTCGTCTATCGCGACCAGCTCTTCCCGCGGCGCGCCTATGCGCGCGCCTTCGAGGCCTTGCTCGAGCGCGAGGGCGAGAAGAAGGCCTGTCGCGTCATGGTCGAGATCCTGGCGCTCGCCCACGAGCGCGCCTGCGAGGCCGAGCTCGCCGAGATCATCACCGCTCAGCTCGATGCCGGCGGCGTGCCCGATCTCGCGGCGTTACGCACACACTTCGCGCCGCAAGAAGCCGCGTTCCCCATCGTCACCGTCACGCTCGGCACGCTCAGCGCCTATGACGAACTCGGCACCGTGCGCCAGGTCGCGGCATCATGAAGACCACCGATCCCGTCGATGCCGCGCGTCTCGCCCTGCTCCTGGTCGAGCTGCGCCTGCCCGCCATCAACCTCATCTGGGCCGACTTCGCCCAGCGCGCCGACAAGGAGGGCTGGCCCGCCGCGCGGCTGCTTGCCGCCCTGTGCGAACACGAGATCGCCGAGCGCGCGCGACGGCGCATCGCTCGTCACCTCGAGGAAGCCCGCCTGCCACCCGCCAAGAGCATCGACAGCTTCGACTTCGACGCCGTCCCCATGGTCAGCAAGGCCCAGCTCATGGCGCTGGCCGCCGGCGATGCCTGGCTCGAGAACGGCGCCAATTTGATTCTGTTCGGCCCGCCAGGCGGCGGCAAATCGCATCTCGCGGCCGCCCTCGGCCTCGCGCTCGTCGAGAATGGCTGGCGCGTCCTCTTCACCCGCACCACCGATCTCGTCCAGCGCCTGCAGATCGCACGGCGCGAGCTCGGCCTCGAAGCCGCCATCGCCAAGCTCGACAAGTATCACCTCCTCATCCTCGACGACCTCGCCTACGTCACCAAGGATCAGGCCGAGACCAGCGTCATCTTCGAGCTTATCTCCGCGCGCTACGAGCGCCGCTCGCTGCTCATCACCGCCAACCAGCCCTTCGGCGAGTGGGGCAAGATCTTCCCAGACCAGGCCATGACCCTGGCCGCCATCGACCGCCTCGTCCATCACGCAACCATCTTCGAGATGAACGTCGAGAGCTACCGCCGCAAAGCCGCCCTCGAAAGAAAGCGCGGACCAGGACGACCGCCCGCACGCGCAACCGCCAAAACCGCCTCCTGATCGTCGCGCCGCGACAATCAAAATCAGATTCTTCTTGCGACCAGATCACGCCACGACAATCATCACCACGCCGCGACCACAGCTCTCATCCTGATCGTCGCAGCTCTCTCATCCAGATTGTCGCGCTACACCCGAGGACTGCCGGTGATCGGCATTTGATTTGCTCGGCATAGTTCGGTCTGTGCTTCCGCTCTCAACAGCGGAGGACAGGATGATGCGTGCAGAAGAGTACCTGGGCCGGCACTGTGCGCGACACCTTCTCGCCAGCCTTGGGCGTGTGGAAGTAGTGCGAGCCACGATCGGTATAGAGGCTGCAAAACAGCCCTTGCGCCGCAATGACTTCGCCGAGCGCACGAAACGTCGACGCCGTGCCTTCCTCCTCGACCAGGAACGCCGAATAGATCGTGCTCGTCGCGTCGTCCATCGTCACGATCAGGTCGTAGGCCCGCGCATCGCCCGGCACCCAGGCGTGGCGCGAGCCATCCTGATGCAACATCATTCCCGCCATCGGCCGGCGCTGCCGCTTCTTGCGATGCGCCGAGCGCTTGGGCGCCGCACGCACCAAGCCGGCGCGCTGCAGCTGCAGGCGCGTCAGCGTGTAGCCAAGCTTGTAGTCGTGGCGCTTCTCGAGCTGCTCGTGGAAGTGCTTCACCGTGAAGCTCGTGTAGCGCTCTCGGTACAGATCCAGCATCCGCGCGATCTCCGGCAGCGGCGCGCGGTGCGCCGACGGCTTGCCCAGCCGCCGATCCAGCAGACCATCCGCCCCGTCCTCGTGATAGCGATCGCGCCAGCGCCGGAACGTTCGCTCGCTCATGCCCAACATCTCAGCCGCTTCAGCCTGGCTCAACTCTTTGTCCTCCGCTCGCTCAAGCAGCGCTTCAAATCGCATCTTCCGGATCTCCTGTAGCGTCGTTGTCCGATCCATCGCGCCTCTCAATCTGAGGCGATCAAAACCGGACAACTCACAAGCTACAAAAACCGGTCAACTCACGTGCTAGAGCAGTTTCCGACTGATGTGGATCACTACGTGTACCCTGCATGTTGAAAGTAGTTTGCGCACTGTTCAGGGGCAAATGTCTTGATGAGTTTGGCGATCATCTTCATCAGCGCCGAGACGGTGCGCGCGGCACCCTT
>JANNTF010000727.1:0-5844 GCA_031403455.1 Alphaproteobacteria bacterium
CGGCGCGCCTCGCCCGACGCGTCCGGCGGAGCATCGGCGCCCCGCGCGGTCATCGCGCCGCCCAGAGCGAGGACGACGACCAGCAGCGCGCGGATCGGTCGTCTGACGCTACGCAATCTGGGACGCATCATTGCGGCGCGGGCCGTTCACTGTTCGCGCACGATCAGGCTGCCGGAGCGGTGCATCTCCGCGTGCTGCCCGGGCAGCAGCAATGTCGTGGCGTCGAGCTGCGGGATGATCGCGGGGCCAGGAATCATCGCCTGGGCGCCGAGTTTCGCGCGGTTGTAGATCGGCGCGTCCACGGCGCCGCTTTCGAGCGCGATGCGCTGGCGCCCGATGATCGCGGCGCGGATGTCGCCGCTCGGCGCCAGCTCCGCCAGGCGCGCGCGCGGCAAGCGCCCGATCGCGTCGACGCGCAGGGTCACGATCTCCACCGGCGTGTCCTCCTGCGCGAAGGTGTAGAGCTTGTGGTGGAGCGCGTGGAAGCGCGCGATCGTCTCGGCCACCGCGGCGGCGTCGATGCGCTGATCCGGCCAATCGACGGTGAGCTCGAAGCCCTGATGCTCGTAGCGCAGGCTCGCCTGCCAGGTGCTCGTCTGATCCTCCGTGCGCACGCCTTCCTCGCGAAACCACCGCTCGGCATCCGCCTGCAGCCCCGCGAAGACGCCGGCGATCTGCGCGATGTCGGCGCTGCCCGGCTTCTGCAGGCAGGTGCGGGCGAACTCCGCCTTCATGTTGGAGACCAACAGGCCGAGCGCGGACAGCACGCCGGGCGAGGGCGGCACGAGGATCGTGCGCATGCCGAGCAGCCGCGCGAGCGCGCCGCCATGCAGCGGCCCGGCGCCGCCGAACGGCACCAGCGCGAAGTCGCGCGGATCATGGCCGCGCTCGACCGACACGATACGAATCGCGCCTTCCATTTTGTGTTCGGCGATGGCGAGGTTGCCGCGCGCGGCGGCGTTGAGATCGAGGCCGAGCGGCTCGGCGATCCGGGTCGCGATCGCGCGCTTCGCGGCCTCGACATCCAGCGCGAAGCGGCCATCGAGCAGATACGGCGGCAGGTGACCCAGCGCGAGATGCGCATCCGTCACCGTCGGCTCCTCGCCGCCCTGCCCGTAGCAGACCGGCCCCGGCACCGCGCCGGCACTTTGCGGCCCGACGCCGAGCGTGCCGTCGCGCGACACGCGCGCGATCGAGCCGCCGCCGGCGCCGATCGTCACGATGTCGACCATCGGCAGCGACAGCGGCCATTCGCCGACATGGCCGGTCATCGTCACGCCGGGCTTGGCGTCCTTGATCAGGCTGATATCGGCCGAGGTGCCGCCGATATCGACGCCGATCAGATCCCTGAACCCCGCGGCCTCGCCGATGAACGCCATGCCGACCGCGCCGGCGGCCGGCCCGGACAGCGCGGTCTCGATCGGCGCGCGACGGATGGTGGCGGTGCCGGCGACGCCGCCGCTCGATTTCATCAGCAGCAAAGGGGCTGCGATCTTGCGCTCGTCGAGCCGGTCCTGCAGCCGCGCGACATAGGACGACACGACGGGCATCACGTAGACGTTCAGGATCGTCGCCATGCTGCGCTCGTATTCGCGGAATACCGGCAGCACCTCGCTCGAGCGCGAGACCAGCGCGTGTGGATGCGCGGCGCGCACCAGTTCGGCGGCGCGGATCTCGTGTGCGGGGCTGGCATAGCTGTGCAGGAAGCAGATCGCGATCGCGTTCACGCCCTCGTCGCGCAGCTCACGCGCGGCTTCGCTCACCGCGGCTTCGTCCAGCGCCTCGATCTCCCGGCCATCAGGCCCGAGCCGTCCGGTGATCTCGAAGACATGCTCCGGCGGGACCGGGCGCTTGGGCTTCTCCCACCAGAACATGTTCGCGCGGCGCGGGATGTCCTGACGCCCGATCTCGAGCACATGGCGAAATCCCGCCGTGGTGATCAGGCCGGCGGTGGCGCCCTTGCCCTCGAGGATCATGTTGGTCGCGACGGTCGTGCCATGCAGCACGCGCGCGATCGTCGCGGCGCTGGCGCCCGCGGCCTCGAGCGCGCTGGTAATCCCGTTGATGAATCCGATCGAGGGATCCTGCGGCGTCGATGCGGTCTTCGCGGTGACGAGACGCCCGGAGACCGGATCGAGCAGCGTCACATCCGTGAATGTCCCGCCGGTATCGACGCCGACGAGAAGCGCCGGCGCCCCGCCTTCACTCCATGGCATCGGCGTAGACCTTGCGATGGAAGAGCTTCGTCGCCGGATGCTGCGTGCGCCGCGCGCGTGTCGCGTCCTCGTCGATCGCCTTGCCGTTCGCCGTGACGACCACGCCGTAATCGCGTTCGGCCGCTTCGCGACTGACGAAGCCGCCACGGATATCGGTGAGCACGCGCAGCGGTTCGCGCTCGAAGGGATCGCCCCAGCCGCCGCCGCCGCCGGTCTCGATGCGCACGATGTCGCCGCGCTTCACGATATGGCTGTCGGAGATCGGCGGCACGACGCGCTCGTCGGGCCGTCCGGGATTGATCACCGCGCGCCCGCTGCCAGCACTCTTGCCGCCGGCGACGCCCCAGGGGGGATTCTCCACCGTGTCGATGCGCACGGAGATCATCGCCTCGGGCGCCAGCACTTCGATCTCGCGGATGATGCCGCAGCCGCCGCGCCATCTGCCCGGCCCGCCGGTATCGCGATTGATCGCGTAGCGCTTGAGCCGCACGGGATAGATCGCGTCGAGGAACTCGGCTGGATAATTCTCCTGCGCGATCAGATAGACCGCGTCGATGCCGTCGCAGATCGGCCGCGCGCCATAGCCGACGCCGACACCGTCGGTCATCAGGAACAGCGAGCCGTCTTCCTTGCGGCCGCGGATGTACCAGATCACGTAGGCGCTATGCGCGGCCGGCGCCTGGCCTTGCGTCGCGACATTGATCAGGCCGAGACAGGCCGCGACGTTGCGCATCAGCGTCACGCCGCGCAATCCCAGCGGCGCAGGAAATTTCGGCTGCAGCACCGAGCCGAGGCGCAGCTTCACGTCGTCGATCACCGTGAGCGCGCCCTGATTGAGCAGATGCTCATTCTGGCCGCTGAGCAGATAGGCGCCGAACACCATGCACGGCACTTCCTTGGCCATCAGGAAATTCACCGGCCCCGGCACCTGATCGTCGCTGCGCGTGGTGTCGAGCGTGATCGTCGCGGGCGTGACGTCGAGGCGGTAGCGCAGATGAATCGGCCCGTGGCCTTGGCCATCGGAGTCGACGATATCGGTAAAGCTGTAGCTGCCATTGGGGATCAAGGCGCGGAAGCGCTCGCGCATCGCCTGGCCACTGCGCGCGATCAGCTGCGCGAGCGCATCGAGCATACGCGCCGTGCCGAAACGCTCGAACAATTCGAGCACGCGGCGCTCGCCCAGCCGCACCGCCGCGACCGCCGCGCGCAGATCGCCCTGGATCATCGCGGGAAAGCGCGAGTTGCGCACGAAGATGCGCATCGCCTCCTCGTTGCGCTTGCCGTCGCGCTCGAGCCGGATCGGCGGCACGATCGTGCCTTCCTGGAAGATGTCCGTGCATTCCGGCGACAGCGAGCCGGGCCGCAAGCCGCCGACATCGTTGAAATGCGCCCAGGCATGGGTGAAGGCGACGAGCTTGCCCGCGGCGAAGACCGGCGCGAGGAAGACCTGATCGGGCGTATGCGACACCGCGCCACCCGAGGCGTAGCAGTCGTTGTACCAATAGAGATCGCCCGGCTTCATGGTGTCGAGCGGGAAGTCGCGCGCGACCGGACCGACGATGTCGCCGAAAGCGGGCAGGGTCGAGCCGACGACCAGCCTGCCCTCGCCGTCGAACAGGGCCGCGAAGAAATCCTTCTTCTCGCGGATGAAAGGGGACATCGCGGTGCGCTCGATCAGCGCCTCCATCTCGCTCTGCGCCGCGCGCAAGGCGCCGCGCACGATCTCGATCGTGACGGGATCGCAGATCAGCGCGGGATCGGTCGGGCGGGCGTCGTCCATGGGCTCGGCTCCGGCTTGGAAGGCCGGATCTGATCACGCCGCCTCGACCGCGTCAGCATCTGATCGCGCGGCTCGAAACTGAAGCGCGCGTCGCGGCCGGAGATGTCGTATGTCTTGAAACGAAGGAGTCGGCATGACCGAGCTTGGTTTCAGACCCGATGAATACCGCGGCATGGTCGATTCCGCGCCCGATGCGACCGTGATCGTCGATGGCGACGGGAAGATCCTGCTGGTCAACCGCCGCGCCAACGAGCTATTCGGCTACCACGATCATGAGATGGTCGGACAGCCGGTCGAAATGCTGATCCCGCCGCGGTTGCACGCCGCGCATCGGCATAGCCGGGCGATCTATGGCGCCGATCCGCATCCCCGCGCGATGGGATCGGGGCTGGATCTTTTCGGGCGCCGCAAAGATGGCGGCGAGTTTCCAGTCGAGATCAGCCTGAGTCCGGTGGCGAGCGAGCGTGTGCTGATCGCGAGCGCGATCCGCGATGTCAGTGACCGCAAGCGCATCGAAACCGAACTGCGCGCGGCGCGCGAAAGCGCGGACAGCGCCAACCGCGCCAAGAGCCAGTTTCTGGCCACGGCGAGCCATGATCTGCGCCAGCCGCTGCAGACCTTGCGGCTGCTCAACGGTGCGCTCGAGGACGCGATCGCCGAGCCCGAGCTGCGCGAGATCCTCACGCATCAATCCCAGGCGATCGGGTCGATGAGCAATCTGCTCAATTCGCTGCTCGACATCAGCAAGCTCGAAGCTGGCGTCGTGAAGCCGATGATCACCGATTTCGACGTCCGCGAGCTGATGGAGGGATTGCGCCGCGAGTTCGATGCGCTCGCGCGTCGGCGCGGCATCGCGCTGGAAGTCCAGGATTGCGCCGAGTCGGTCCATAGCGACCCGTCCTTGGTCGGGCAGATCCTGCGCAATCTGATCGCCAATGCGGTCAAGTTCACGGAGAAGGGCGCGGTGCGCCTGCGCTGCATGCACGAGGCGATGTGCGTGCGCGTCGAGATCGTCGACACGGGCATCGGCATTCCCGCCCATGAGCTGGCCCATGTGTTCGACGATTTCTATCAGGTCCAGCGCGATGCGGGGCGCAAAGCCGAGGGTTTCGGTCTGGGGCTGTCGATCGTCAAGCGGCTATCCGATCTGCTCGGCGTGCGTGTCGCGGTGGAGTCGCAGCCGGCGCGCGGCACACGCTTCACGATCGATCTGCCCGCTTCGGAAGCACGCCACCGGCCGGCGGCGCCGCGCGCGCGACGGACGGAAATCCATTTCGCCCGCGCCCATGCCGTCCTGATCGTCGAGGACGATCCAGGCTTGCGCTTCGCCTCCAAGCGCTGGCTCACCGGCCGGGGCTTGCGTGTCGAGGCGGCGAGTGGCGGGGCCGAAGCGCTGGCGCTCGCCTTGCGCGGCTTCGTGCCCGAACTGATCATTTCAGATTATCACCTCTCGCATTTCGAGACCGGGGTGAGCGTGCTGCGCCAGCTGCGCCGCCAGCTCGGCAGGGATGTGCCGGCCTTGATGCTGAGCGGCGATACCTCGCGCACCACGCGCGAGTTGACGGATCATGAAGGCATCGCTCTGATCAGCAAGCCGGCCGACCCGATCGAGCTGCTCCACGAGATCCGACGCCTGCTCGGCTAGGCCGCCCGCCGAGACTTTGCGGCGAGGCCGCCGATGACTGCGATGGTATTCACTCAGCGAGGACGTCCATGACCGATCCTGCTGCCCGCCATCCCGCGCCGATCATCCCGACGATCGGGTATCGCGATGCCCCGACCGCCATCGACTTCCTGTGCCATGCCTTCGGCTTCGAGCGGCATCTCGTCGTCGCGCGCGACGACGGC
>JANNTF010000728.1:0-2480 GCA_031403455.1 Alphaproteobacteria bacterium
GATCGATGGCTGCGCGTTTGCTGGCGCGCTCGGCTTGCCGGCGCGCCGACGCGATTGATAGCATGCACCTCACCGGCGCCAAGCCCGGCGTGAAGATCAATCACAAATCTCGGGAGAGGGAACGACCATGACCAGCTCAGATCGCCATGATTCCATCGGTCGCCGTCGCGTGCTCGGTCGTGCGGCGGGGGTCGCCACCATCGCGGGCATCGGCGCGCCGGCCATCGTCGGGGCGCAGGCGCAGGTCCTGAAGATCGGCCATCTCACGCCGCTGACCGGCTTCCTCGGTCCGATCGGCGAGTACGCCGTGATGGGCGTGAAGCTGGCGGTCGAGGAGGTCAACGAGGAAGGCGGCGTGCTCGGCCGCAAGATCGAGCTGCTCGCCGAGGACAGCGTCAATCCGCAGACCGCATCGACCAAGGCGCAGCGCATGATCGAGCGCGACGGCGTCGATGTGCTGATCGGCGAGATCAGCTCCGCGTCGGGCCTCGCGATCGCGCAGGTCTCGGGACGCAACAAGACGCCGTTCTTCCAGACTGGCTGCAATTCGGACGAGTTGCGCGGCAAGTCGTGCAACCGCTTCATGTTCCATATCGAGGCCGCGAACACGATGTACGTGAAGGCGGTCGGCGAGGCGCTGCAGCGCGGCGGCCAGGTGAAAGGCAAGAAATGGTATTCGCTGACCGCCGATTACGCGTTCGGCCACGACCTGCTCAAGGTCACGCAGCGCTGGTTCGCCGCCAATGGCGCGACCCAGGCCGGCGGCGATCTGGTGCCGACGGATCTCTCGGATTTCAGCCCGTTCATCCTCAAGCTGCGGCAGAACCGGCCGGATCTCGTGATGATCAATCTGGCGGGCAATCAGACGACGAACTTCCTCAAGCAGTACAACGAATTCAAGCTGCCGTACGCGATCGCCGGCGGCGGCTTCGACACCGTGATGGCCTGGGCTGCCGGCCGCGACAGCTTCGCCGGCGTGTGGCCGTTGGTGTGGCATCACTCGGTAAAGACGCCGAGCTCCGAGAAATTCACCCTCGCCTTCACGCGGCGCTGGGGTCGGCCGCCGGACAATCAATCCTGGGGCGACTACATGGGCGTGAAGATGCTCGCCCGCGCCTATGCGGAGAATAAGAGCTTCGACAAGATCAAGCTGGTCGAGCTGCTCGAGCGCGGCTTCAAATTCGACGTGCTCAAATCGCGCGAGGGCTATTTCCGCGACTGGGACCATCAGCTGATGATGGAGATGTACTCGATCAAGCCGAAGCCCAAGGACAAGATGACCGATCGCTACGATCTCGCGATCGTCGATGCGGTCGTGCCCGGCAAGGACCAGCCGCTCGACATCATCGCCCCGACCCGCGAAGAGAACGCCTGCAGCTTCACGGCGTAGGTGGAGAGCGGCCGATCGCGGCAGATGCACGCATCTCCCGAGCGAAACGCCGGGCAGTTCTCGCCCGGGCGGTGCTTGATCGTTGACTCACCGCCCCGCGCGGCTTCGCCGCGCTGCCCCTCCTCGAGTCGAGGAGGGGAGGCGAGCTATGGCCGCGCCACGCGTGCTCTGGCGGGGATCGGCGCATGAGTTTCCTCGACGAGCTGCCGTTCCTGCTCGAGCAGATCCTGAACGGGTTGCTCGACGGGGCGCGCTATCTGCTGCTCGCGCTCGGTCTGTCGCTGATCTTCAGCCTCGGCGGCGTGGTCAATCTCGCGCATGGCGCGTTCTATGCGATCGGCGCCTATCTCACCGTCGAGATCGCCGCCTATGCCGGATTCCCCGGCGCGCTGATCGGCGTGCCCCTGCTGGTCGCGGCACTCGGCGTGGTGATCGAGCGGCTCTTCCTGCGCCGTTTCTACGAGCAGGATCCGGTCTTGAGCCTGCTCTTCACCTTCGGCCTGGCGATGATCGCGGAGCAGTCGCTGCGGATGATCTTCGGCGCCGCGCCGCGCTCCTTCTCGATACCGCCTTTCCTCGACGGCGTGTTCATGGTCGGGGAGTTCCTCTACCCGCGCTATCGCGCCACGCTGATCGTTCTCGCCATCGCCGCTGTCGCCGGCATGTGGTTCCTGCTCAATCGAACGGCGTTCGGCAAGATTGTGAAGGCGGGCGTCGCCGAGCCCGACATGGTGCGCGTGCTCGGCATCTCGCTGGCGCCCATCCTCACCGCGACGGCGGCGCTCGGCATCGGCCTCGCGGGACTCGCCGGCGTGATCGTCGCGCCGATCGTCAGCATCCATCCCGCCATGGGGAACGAGATCATCACCGCGGCTTTCGTCGTGGTGGTGATCGGCGGGCTCGGCAGCTTCTGGGGCGTCGTCGTCGCGTCCCTGCTGGTCGGCGTGGTGCGCGGCATCACCTTCCATTTCTACCCCGCCGCCAGCGAAGCCTCGATGTATCTGCTGATGTTCCTGGTGCTGCTCGTACGGCCGCGCGGCTTGATGGGCGAGCGCATGAAGCGGCTCGAAGCGTGATGTCGGCGCTGTTG
>JANNTF010000729.1:0-6153 GCA_031403455.1 Alphaproteobacteria bacterium
CGAACTCGGCCGCGCCTGGACCTGGGCCGAGGCGATGGACGCGTTTCGCAAATGCCAGAAGGAAAGCGGCGGCGAGGTCACGGTCTGGGGCCTGGCGCCGAGCCGCTTCGGTGCCGGCACGCCCGGCTTCGTCTATCGCGACCTGATCTTCCTGCGCACGCATGGCGATCCCAACGCGCCGAAGGACAGCTCCGCCTACAAGACCTACTGGGCGATCTCGCCCGACGGCAAGACCGCAGATGGCTGGTTGAACACGCCCGAGGCGATCGCCGGCGCGACGTTCTTCCGCGACATGTTCAACGTCGCGAAGATCACACCCAAGGCCGGCATTCCCACCTCCTTCCAGGATGGCAAGGCATGCTTCACCCTGGACACATCGTACTTCATTGCGGGGCTGATCCGCGGCAACGTCCCCTTCAAATGGGGCGTGACGCCGATGCCGCATGTGAAGACGCCGATCGTGCACACCGGCAGCCTCACCTACGGCGTGATGACCAAGTCCAAATTCCCCGACGAGGCCGCGAAGTTCGTCGTCGATGTGAGCACCGGCGCGAATGCGGTCTCCCATGCGAACGAACAGCGCAGCCTGCCGGTCCTCAAATCGGTCGCGCCGCAGATGCCCGAGTTGAAGACTTATCCGCTCTCGATCTTCCAGGAGGAGCTCAACGCCTGGGGACATCCGCGCCCGCCTTCGCCGAATTTCGCGCAATACGACAAGGTCGTGAGCGACGCGTTGCGCGACATCGCCTATGGCGCCGATCCGAAGACTCGTTTGGATCAGGCGGTGCGCACGCTGCAGCCGATCCTGGCTCGCCAGTGAGCTGACCCGCATCGACGTGATCGCGAGGATCTTCGCCAGCGACGGCCAATACGGGCCGTCGCTGCGCCATGCCGCCGCGGTCGTGGCCTTTGTCGGGCCATTCCTGCTGCTGCTGGTGATGTTCCAGTACGTGCCCGTGCTGACGATGCTGCGCGACAGCCTCTACAGCTACACGCTGCTGAACCCCGATCGTCGCTTCTTCGTCGGGTTCGAGAATTACGTGACGATCTTCACCGATCCCGATCGGCGGCAATCCTTCGCGGTCACGTTCGGCTTCGCCACGGTCGTGGTGGCGATCATCGTACCGCTCTCCTTCCTGCTCGCCGTCTATCTCAACGGTCGCCTGCCGGCGCGCGCACTGGTGCGCACGATCATCTTCCTGCCGGTCGTGACATCGGCTGTGGTGATCGCGACGATGTGGACGTTCCTGCTCGACCCCGGGAATGGTCTGGTCAACGCAATGCTCCGATCGGTCGGTCTCGCCAAGCTCGAGTTCCTCACCAGCAAGTCGCAGGCCTTGCCGTCGATCATCCTCGTGGTGGTCTGGCAGCAGCTCGGCTTCGCCACGGTGCTGTTCCTCTCGGGCCTGCAGGCGATTCCACGTGAACTCGAGGACGCGGCGCGCGTCGACGGCGCGTCGGCGGCGCAGACGGTCTGGCATGTGACGCTGCCGTTGCTGGCACGCACCACATTGTTCGTGGTGGTGATCATGACCGTGTTCTGTCTGCAGGTCTTCGCGCCGGCATTGATCATGACCGGCGGCGGACCGGAGGGCACCACGAACTTCATCGCCTACGACATCTATCAGCAGGCGTTCAGCTTCCAGCAACCCGGTCTGGCCTCCGCCATCTCCGTGGTGTTCATGCTGATCGTGATGCTGATCAGCGTGGTGCAGATGCGCCTGCTGCGCACGCGCTGGAACTACTGATGGCGACCGAGCCGCGAAGCCTCGCGCGCGTGCTGTCGCTGGCGGCCGGCGGCGGCGTGCTGGCGGCGATCGTGATCGTGTTCCTCATACCCTATGCCTGGATCGTCACCTCGGCGTTCAAGCCGCACGCGATCATCTTCCGCGACGTCAATCCGATCAGCCTGTGGACCTTCCTTCCCTCGGACCCGACGATCGACAATTTCGTGCGGCTCTTCACCGAGCGCGGGCTCGGTCGGGCGTTGATGAACTCGGCCATCATCTCCTCATGCCAGGTCATCGGCACGCTCGTGACCTGCTCGCTCGCCGCCTATGGCCTCACGCGCATCCGCTTCCGCGGCAGCTCGGTCGTGTTCGTGCTGATCCTGATGACCTTCCTGCTGCCGATCGAATCGCTGATGGTGCCGCTCTACATGACGGTGTCGCGCATGGGACTGGCCGACACGCTGATCGCGGCCTTCATCCCCTGGATCGCCAGCCCCTTCGGCCTCTTCCTGCTGCGTCAGGCCTTCGAGGAATTGCCGCGCGAGCTCGACGATGCCGCGCGCATCGACGGCGCCGGACATTTCCGAATCTTCTGGAGCATCGTGCTGCCCAATGTGCGCACCGCGCTCGCCACCCTGGCGCTGGTCACGTTCCTGTTTTCGTGGAACGCGTTCCTGTGGCCGATGGTGATCCTGCAATCGACCCAGAACCAGGTCGTGCAGATCGCGATCGCGCAATCCGTCGCGCCGGGGCAGTTGCCGAACTGGGGCGAGACTTTCGCCGGCGCCGCCGCGGCGACCGTGCCGCTGATCATCCTGTTCCTGTTCCTGCAGCGCTTCTTCATCCGCGGCATCACGATGACGGGCGTCAAGGGCTGATCGAGACGACCGCAGACCTGGAGCCGACATGACACCGCCCTCGCCGACCGCACGCGTCACGGCATGGCTTGCCACCTTCATGGCGGCGCTCGAAGCGCGCGACATCGCCGCGACCGTCGCGCTGTTCGACACGCCGTGCTTCTGGCGCGACATGGTCACCTTCACCTGGAACATCACGACGCTGGAAGGCCCGCACGCGATCGCGGCGATGCTCGAGACGCGACTCGCCGATGTCGGGCCCGATGCGTTCCGGATCGCGGGCGCGGCGCAGGAGGTCGATGGTGCCTGCGAGGCGAGATTCATCTTCGAGACCAGGATCGCGCGCGGCCAAGGTTTCCTGCGGTTGCGCGGCGCCAAATGCTGGACGCTGCTCACGACAATCACGGAGCTGAAAGGCCACGAGGAGAAGCATGGTCCGACGCGCGACAACGGCGTGGTCCATGGCGTCTACCGCAATCGCAAGACCTGGCTGGAGAAGCGCAACGAGGAGGCGCGCGAGCTCGGCACTGCGCGCCAGCCCTATTGCCTGATCGTCGGCGGCGGCCAAGGCGGCATGGCGCTCGGCGCGCGACTGCGCCGGCTCGACGTGCCGACCATCATCATCGACAAGAACGCGCATGCCGGCGACAGCTGGCGCAACCGCTACAAATCTCTCTGCCTGCACGATGCGGTATGGCAGGACCACATGCCGTATCTGCCCTTCCCGGATCATTGGCCGGTCTTCACGCCGAAGGACCAGATGGGCGATTGGCTCGAAGCCTACGCCAAGATCATGGAATTGAATTTCTGGACATCGACGACCTGCGTGAGCGCGCGTTACGACGCGGCCGCTCGGGAATGGCATGTCGTGGTCGACCGGGCCGGCACGCGCGTCACGCTGCGACCCGCGCAGCTCGTCCTCGCAACCGGCATGTCCGGCGTGCCGCTGGTCCCCGATTTTCCCGGCGCCGCGAACTTCAAGGGCACGCAGCATCACTCGAGCCGGTATGGGTCCGGCGAAACCTATGCCGGCAAGCGCTGCGTGGTGATCGGCTCGAACAATTCCGCGCATGATATCTGCGCCGATCTTTGGGAGCACGGCGCCGACGTGACGATGGTCCAGCGTTCACCGACCGTCGTCGTGCGCTCCGAAACGCTGATGAATTTCTTCTGGCATCACGCCTACTCGGAAGCCGCGCTCGCACGCGGCATCACCACCGAGCTCGCCGACCTCATGGGCGCATCGATGCCCCATCGCCTCACCGGGCCGCGCGCCAAACCGGTCTACGAGAAGATCCGCGAACACGACAAGGATCTCTACGCGCGGCTGGAGAAAATCGGCTTCCAATTCGATTTCGGCGAGGATGGATCCGGCATCGCGTGCAAATACGCGCGCCGCGGCTCCGGCTACTACATCGACGTCGGCGCATCGGACCTCCTCTGCGACGGCCGCATCAAGCTCAAGAGCCGCGTCGCGGTGGAGCGGATCACCGACCACGCGGTCGTACTGTCGGACGGCACCGAGCTGCCCGCGGAGCTGATCGTCCACGCGACCGGGTTCGGCTCCATGAGCGGTTGGGCCGCGCAGCTCATCAGCCCCGTGGTCGCGGCGAAAGTCGGACTCTGCTGGGGTCTCGGCTCGGACACCGCGAACGATCCCGGCCCATGGGAGGGCGAGCTGCGCAACATGTGGAAGCCGACCCACCAGGAAGCCCTGTGGTTCCAGGGTGGCAATCTGGTGCAGGCACGGTTCTTCTCGCTGATCCTCGCGCTGCAGATCAAGGCGCGCGCGCTCGGCCTCCCGACGCCGGTCTACGACATGCCGCAAATCCATCATCGCGGGTGACGCCGGGAACTTCCCGCACGGCGCCGCGACCGCGTATGCTGCCGGCCGGCGCGAGACGCGAAGTCCGGGAAACGGAACAGGCTCTGCCGATCGATCACGACAGGCCAATCAACTCTGGAGGAAACCATGACCAGTCCCACCGTGCGGCCGCGAGCCGCGCTCGTTCTCGCATCCCTGTTCGGCCTGTGCGTCGCGCAGCTCGCGGCCGCGCAGACGCAAGTGCCGGCGTCGCCGCGCGTCGATGCGATCCGCAAGGCCGGCGTGCTGCGCGTCGGCGTGCTCGCCAATCCGCCGTGGCTGACCGAGAACACCAAGAACCCCGCCAATCCCTGGGGCGGTCCGGCCTGGACACTGGCCGTCGAAGCCGCGACCCGCATGGGCGTGAAGGTGCAGCCGATCGCGGTGTCGCACGAGACCAAGGTGCCCGTGCTCGCGACCAATCAGGTCGACATCTCGATCACCGCGCTCGCGGAAACGCCGGAGCGCCTGAAAGTCGTCGACTTCATCAGCTACTCGAACACCAGCGTGTGCATGTTCGGGCGCGCCACCAACGCCAAGTTCATGGCGGCGAAGACGGTCGACGATCTCAACAAGCCGGAGGTCACGATCGCCTACATCACCGGCGGGGCCGAGGAGACCTGGGTGCCGCAGCGCTTCCCTGCCGCCAAGGGACGCGGCGCCGTCAATACCGGGTCGCCGGCGCCGATCGAGGAAATCATGGCCGGCCGCGCCGATGCCGCACCGATCAATCGCATCCAGTGGCTCTCGGTATCGAAGAAGGTGAAGGGCCTCGCCGTCCTGCCGAAGGATAATGATTGCCAGGGCTCGCAGGAGAAGGCGCAGCCCGTCGGCGTCGCCATCGACAAGGGCCAGGATGTGTGGCTCGGCTGGTTGCGCGCCGTCGCCAAGGAGATCCAGCCGAAGCTGACGGCCGAGGAACTCTCGATCGCAAGCGCGGATTGAGGCGAGCGAGCGCTGCACCTCACCACCCCGCGCCGCTTCGCGGCGCTGCCCCTCCTCATTCGAGGAGGGGCGACCAAGATTGACCTCGTCGTCCCTCCTCGAATGAGGAGGGACAGGCCGCGCGACAGCGCGGCCGGGGCGGTGAGTCACAGGCGCCGATCCATGCAAGATCTCCTCGCCCCCATCACCGACAACTTCGCGTTCCTCTGGGCGGGGATCGAGACGACTTTGATCGTGTCGGCCTTGTCCGTCGTGGTCAGCCTCGCGATCGGGTTCACGCTCGGCCTGCTGCGCTGCTTCGGGCCGAGTCTGCTGCGACCGATCATCGTGTTCTACATCGACTCGATGCGTGCGATCCCGGTCCTGGTCGTCGTCGTCTGGACCTTCTTCGCCTTTCCTTGCTGCGCCGTGATCTTCTCGATGGTGATTTCGCTGTGCGCCGGGCGGTAGTTGTCGGGACCGGGCTGGTTGCGGGCGACGGCGGCCGCTTCGGAGCGGGAATTGAATCGGTATTCCTGGGCATAGTCGCTGTGCGCCCAGTAGAAGCGGCCGAAGCCGGCGCCGAGGCTGTGCACGTCCGCGGCGCGGAAGCTGAGCGTGATCGGCGTGCGCTCGCCGGTTTTCGCATCCACGGTTTGCGCGCGGGCAATCCAGTAGATCTTGGTGGTGGTGGTCTCGCTCATGCGTTGGCTTTCGGCGGGTCAGCCCTGCAAGTGTGCGGCATACCGGAAGTGTTCAAGGGTTAGCCCTGAGCAAG
>JANNTF010000730.1:0-8958 GCA_031403455.1 Alphaproteobacteria bacterium
CAAGCGCGAGGAATGGGCGAGCTACACGACCCATGTCAGCGATTGGGAAAAGGCGCGGTATCTGAAGTTCTTCTAGAGCTGGCGTCATCCCCTCCCATTCGCGTGCCGCGACCAGGAGGGGATGCAGATGACTCAGTTCGCTGCGGCCTCGCGCGCGATGGCGGCGAAGATGGGGTCGAGTTCGCGCGCGATGGCGTCGATGTCGGCGTGGCGATAGGGCGCGAAGACGGCGCCGGGCGGGCGCCAGCTCAGGGTCGCGGTCCTGTCGGAATTCTCGGTGACGTAGAAGCGGATCGGCGCCTCCAGACCCGCGGGCACGTTCGCCGCCAGCATGCGCACCGCGAAGTCGTTGCGGAACACCATCAGCACGGCGTTGCCGGGGATGGTGATGCCGCGGCCGGCCGCGCCGGTGGTGGCCGAGGCGCGCGCGACCAACGCCATGCCGTTGCTCGCGATCGCGGCCTCGAGCCGCGCAACGAGGGCGGGAAACGCATGGGCGGTCTTGATGGATTGCGCATCGGCGAAGGGAAAGGAAAGCTGCGCCTGCACCGGCGTGATGGCGATGAGCGCAGCGGCGACGGGCAGGGCGACGAGCTTGAACATGATGCGAGTATGGTGCACGACAGCCTCGGCAGCGGTTCAATTGGCTGTGATGGGGGGAAGATGAGGATCACGAAGATCGAGACCATCTGGTTTCGTTTCGTCGGCACGGCGCAGTGGGAAGCCGCGAATCCGGGCTCGCGCCAGGCGCTGCCGAATAATCTCTGGGTGCGCATCCACACCGACGATGGCCGTGTCGGGCTCGGCGAGACCTATTACCTGCCGCGTGCGGTCGCCGCGATCATCCACGATGTCTACGCGCCGCTGCTGCTCGGCCGCAATCCGCTGGACATCGAGAATCACTGGCAGAACATGTTCGCCCTCGTGAATTTCTGCGGCTATGCGGGCGCCGAGATGCGGGCGATCTCGGCGATCGACATCGCATTGTGGGATCTTGCCGGGCAATACGCCAACCAGCCGATCTTCAACCTGCTCGGCGGGCGCAATCGTGAGCGCATCAAGATCTACAACACGTGCGTCGGCTCAGGGCGCTATCCGGATTCGGATCTCTGGACGGGCGGGCGCGCCGGCGAGCTTGCCGAGGATCTGCTGCGCCAGGGCATCACGGCGATGAAGATCTGGCCCTTCGATGCCTATGGGCTGACGCTGAGCGGTCCGCATCAGCCGCGCGCGCCGTTCAAGATCTGGGGCGGGCTCTCGGCCGCCGGCGTGCTCACGCACAGCATCGAGAACGCGGATCTCGCGCGCGGTGTGGCGGTCATCGAGGACATCCGCAAGGCCGTGGGCGACAAGATGGCGATCGCGATCGAGGGTCACGCGCGCTGGAACCTGCCGACCGCGAAACGCATCGCCAGGGCGATCGAACCCTACGACGTGATGTGGCTCGAGGAGATCATGCCGCCGGACAATGTCGATGCCTTCGTCCAGCTCAAGGCGTCGACGTCGATACCGATCTGCCAGAGCGAGCGCGTCTTCACGCGCTACAACATGCGCAGCTGGATCGAGAAGCCGGCCGCCGACATCATCATGCCGGATTTCTCCTGGGGCGGCGGCCTCACCGAAGGCCGCAAAATCTGCAGCCTCGCCGACACGTATTACCTGCCGATCACCTCGCACGACACGATCGGACCGGTCGCGGTCTGGGCGGCGGCGCATCTCATGCTCAGCATTCCCAATGCGATGATCATGGAGACGGTCCGCGGCTATGTGGATGGCTGGTACAACGACGTCGTGACCGACCGCATTCCGATCGCGGAGGGGCATCTGACATTGCCATCGCGGCCCGGCCTGGGGACGGCGCTGCGCGAGGATCTGTTCGCGCGACCCAATGCCTGCGTCGAAATCTCGACCGAAGACACGCTGCGCGGCCTGTCATGACGACATCCTCGTGGAGCGAATGAATGACGAGCGTCAATCAATTCACCGGCACGGCCTGCATCGTCGGCGCCGCCGGTGGCATCGGCGACGCGCTGACGCGCCTGCTGCATCGCGAGGGCGCGCGTAAGCTCGTG
The DNA here is from genome assembly GCA_031403455.1 of Alphaproteobacteria bacterium. Lineage (GTDB taxonomy): Bacteria > Pseudomonadota > Alphaproteobacteria > CACIAM-22H2 > CACIAM-22H2 > CAIOSQ01. The sequence goes on from JANNTF010000730.1 coordinate 2,073, forward strand.
CTCCTCGATCGACCCGACCCGGCGCTCGACGCGCTGGCGCTCGACACCGGCGCGCGCGCCCATGGCCTGGACATGCGCGATGAAGCATCGCTGCGCGCGGCATTCGCGGCGGCGCGCCAGGCGACGCCGCGCATCGACGCGCTGGTCGTCGCCGCCGGCATCGTCGATGTCCGACCGCTCGGCGAGCTCGACCTCGCGCGCTGGCAGGAGATCCTCGCGATCAACCTCACGGGCCCGTTCCTCTGTTGTCGCGAGGCGAGGGAGTGGCTCGGCGACGACGGTCGGATCGTCCTGATCTCGTCGCTCTCGGCGCGCACCGGCGGCGTCGCGACGTCGAGCGGATACGCAGCGTCGAAAGGCGGGGTCGAGGCTTTCGCCAAAGGCATCGCGCGCGAATTCGCCGCACGCCGCATCACCGTGAATTGCGTCGCGCCGGGCTGGATCGACACGCCGATGACCGCGCCGCACCCGGTCGCCGCCAAGCGCACCACCGAGGCGGCGACACCGCTGAAGCGGACCGGCAAGGCCGAGGAGGTGGCGGCGACGATCGCATTCCTGATGTCGCCTGGCGCCGCCTACATCACCGGCGCGACCGTCCCGGTCAATGGCGGCATTCGCATGGAGTGACCGTCCCGCCCGTCGAGGCCGGCGGATGGACGAAGCTCGGCGCCGCTTTCGCGAATTCTCAAGCGGCCGCCGGCGCCGGCTCGGTGCCGCGCGCGCGCTCGGCGATCACGGGCAAGGTGACCGTGAAGCTGCTCCCGGCCGCGACCCGGCTCTCGACCGTGACCGTGCCGCCGTGCAGTGCGACCAGTTCCTTGACCAGATTGAGCCCGATGCCGGTTCCGGGCAGGCCCTTGGCCGTGCTGGCGCGGAAGAATCGCGTGAACAGCTTTGGCAGCTCGTCCGCCGGCACACCGAGTCCGAAATCGCGCACCGTGGTGATGACGCCATGCGTCGTGCAGTCCAGCGTCAGCTCGACACGGCGGCTCGCGCCCGAGTACTTGACGGCATTGGCGATCAGGTTGGTGAAGACCTGGTCGAGCAATCTCGGGTCGGCGTCGATGTCGAATCGCGGCGCGTTGCTGGTCATCGCGAAGGTGAAATCGTGCGAGACGCCTTCTTGACGTTTGATGATCGCGCTCACGAGCGCGACGATATCGAGATTGGAGAAGCTGGCCTCGATGCTGCCGGCATCGAGCCGTGCCGAGTTGAGCGTGGTGTCGATGAGCAGCGACATGCGCGCGACGGCGCTGCGGATCTTGTCGGCGCGGGCGCGAAGATCGTCGGGCTGCATCCGCTCGGCATTGCGCAAGAGGCGCTGCGCTGCGCCGTCGATGATCGTCAGCGGTGTGCGGAATTCGTGGGCGGCGATCGCGACGAAGCGGCGCTGCTGGGCGCCCAGCTCGCGTTCGCGCTCCATCGCCTCGGCGAGCTGTTGCTCCTGCGCCTTGCGCTGCGTGATGTCGACATAGATCGTCACGATGCCGCCACCGACGATCGGGTTGCGCCTCAGCTCGATGGTGCGTCCATCCGGACGCTGTCGTTCGCGAACCACCGCTTGCCGGCCGAACTGCTCGCGGATGCGCCGATCCACTTCGGCCTCGGGCTCGCAGGTACCGAATTCACCTGCTTTGGCTTGACTGAGGAGGATGTCGCGCAGCGTGACGCCCAGTCCTGGCACCGTCGCGCCGGTGAGGTCGACGAACCGGTCGTTCCAGGCGACCAGCTTCATGTCGTGATCGAAGACGCTGATGCCTTCGCCCATGCTGGTGAAGATCGTCTGTAGCAATTGCGACTGGCGCTGCAGCTCGCGCTCGCGTTGCCGCGCCTCCGTGACGTCGCGGCCGCTGCCGCGATGTCCCAGATAGCTGCCATCGCTCGCGAAGAGCGGGGTCCCGCTGATGGCGATCGTGACCGTGCGCCCATCCCGCAGGATGCCTTCGTACTCGACATCCTTGAAGGCTGTATGGGCGGCGGTCGCGGCCGCGATCAGGGCGATGCCGGGCTGACCCTTGGGAATGCTGTAGGGAAGCTGGCTCCGATCTCGCGAGATCAGCTGCTCCGGATCCAGGCCGAAGCGGGTGATCCCGCCCGAGAGGAAGGTGAGCTTTCCATCGGGCGCGGCTTCCCAGAACCAATCCGATGCGGCTTCGGCGAAATCCCGGATTCGCGCCTCGCTGGCTTCGGCGCGCGCTTTCGCATCGGCGAGCGCCGCGGCATCGGCGGCTTCGGTGGTGATGTCCTGCAGGATGATGATGTGGCCACCGCCTTGCCGTGCGCGCACGCGCCCACGCAACACGCGGCCGTCCGCCAGGTGCTGCACGGGGCCCAGCCCCGGCGTGATCATGGTGTCCAGACGTCGATCGACCCAGGCCGCGCGGTCGGTTTCCGGAATCGCATAGAGGCCGGACGCGACGTGGAGCTCGAGAACCTCGCGCTGACTCATGCCGCGGCGAAGCTTGCCGCCCAGATAGGCGAACATCGTCTCGAAGCGGCCGTTCCAATGCACCAGGCATGCCTCGGAATCGAAGATGACCAGCGCATCCTCCATGCTGTCGATAGCGTCGCTCGCCAACAGCTCGCTCACCGCGCTCGATTCCTGGGCTTGTCGTTCGGCGGTCACGTCGCGATAGGTGATCAGGAACCCGCCATTCTCCGTGGGTCGCTCACAGAGCTCGACGCGGCGCCGACCGATCATCTCGATCTCGAAGGGCTCGCCCGGCCGCGCGTGGCGCGCCATGCGCCGGGCGAAGTATTCTTCGCGCTGCGCTTCGATGCCGGCTTCCACGGCGACGTCGGCGGTGATCCGAACCATCTCCTCGAAGCGCATGCCCGTGCGGATGCGGCCGGCGACCGCGGGGGACATGCGGGCGAAAGCGTGGTTCCAGGTCGCGATGCGATGATCCGGGCCGAACACCATCAACCCCTGATCGAGGCTATTGATCGCGACGCGAAACAGCGACTCGCTGCGGGCCAGCGCCTCCGCATGACGATCGCGCGCGTTGAGCGCGCCGCTCAAGGCACGAAGCACCGTGAGGACCATGGCCAGGAGCAACAGATAGAGAATGCCGAAATTGGTGGCCACCGTGACGGTGCGCGCGCGCTGCGCGGCACGCATGCGCGCGACGTCGCCGCCGACATCGGTGTCGATCCCGAGGATCGCGGTGGGCCGATTGAAGCTATCCCAGCGCAAGGGGACGTAGGTCGACGCGATATGGGTTTCCGGCTGGTCGCCCCCGCGCGCCGTGCCGGGCCTGCCCGAGACCACTTGCCCCGTGATGCGTCCGCTCCGCACCCGGTCGAACATCGTCGCGTCCATCCGCGCTCCGACGCGTTCCGAACCGGTCGAGTAGACCGTGTACCCATCGAGGGAGAAGAGGCTGAGTTTCATGAGGCCGGCCTGCGCCGCCACCGCACGCAGCGTCGCATCGAGCTCCGCTCGAACCTGTCCCTGCAGAAGGATGTCGGTCGACTCACGATCGACGAAGGTGATGGCGCCGCCGCCGATGCGTTCGAGAATGCCGACGATCTCGCGGCTGACGAGCTGGGACGCGCCGCCGCTGTCGCGCTCCACGGATGCGACGAGGTCGCGCTCCATGGTCCCGCGCACCTCGGAAATCTGAAAGCTTCCCATCGCCGCGAACAGGATCGCGGCGGCGACAACAAAAGCAGCGGCCAGGAAGTTAGGGCTCGTGGTCAGTCGCATGAATTTCCCAGGGGCAGCAACACCCCGTCGATTTCGTGCTTATACCGCCCGCGCTAAGCTTCCGTTAAGGCAATCACGGTGGAGGATTCCATCAGGGCTGAGAGCCGGCGTCACGGCAGGCCGGCGTCGACGGGAAGGATCTGACCGCTCAGTCCGGCGGAGAGATCGCTCGCCAGGAACAGAGCCGTTTTCGCCACGTCGTCCTCGGTGGCCATGCGGCCCAATGCCGCCTCGGCCGCATGCCGGCGCAGCGCTTCGTCGCGCGGCAGGCCGCCACCCGCTTCACGGCGCGCGAGCCGTTCACGCAGCGCGTCGGTGGCGATCGGTCCCGGCCCGAGCGCGTTGACGCGGATCGCGTAGCGGCCAAGATCGAGCGCGGCGCTGCGGACGATGCCGAGCACGGCATGCTTGGTCGCGACATAGAGGCATTGCCGCGCATGGCCCTGCCGCGATGTCAGCGAGCCCATCACGATGATCGACCCGCCGGTCGCCTTCATCGCCGGCACGGCCGCTTTCACGGTCGCGATCACGCCGCGCACATTGACGGCGAATACGTCGTCCCAGAGCGCGAGGTCGATTGCCTCGGTCTCCGACCATGGCGGCACGAGCCCGGCATTGGCGACGACGACATCGAGCCGCCCGAATTGCCGCAGACTGGTCGCCATGGCGGCGGCGAGACTCGCCTCGTCACGCACATCGACCGTGGCGGCGATCCAACGATCGGGGACCGCGGCGGCCAGCGCATCGCGGTCGAGATCGGTTGCGATCCCGACGGCGCCGGCAGCGGCGAAGCGCCGCGCGATCGCATTGCCGATGCCGCGTGCGGCGCCCGTCACCAGAGCGACGCGGCCAGCGAGCAGCGGGGGCGTGGTCTCGATCATGTCGTCATCCCTCGTCCAATATGAGCGTCGCGACGCCGAGGATCACGCCACGGCTACTGAATGAAGCCGGCGATCCGCGGCAGATAGAGGACCAGATCCGGGATGTAGGTGATCAGCAGGAGGACCAGGGTCATGAGCGCCCAGAGCGGGTAGATGTGCCGCGTGACCGCCGAGATCGGCCGCTGCGCCACCAGCGCCGAGATGAACAGCGTGCCGCCGAAGGGCGGCGAGATCATCGCGATGACGCAGTTGAACACGAAGACGACCGCGACATGCACCGGGTTGAGGCCGTAATCGACGGCGGCGTCGAGGAAGATCGGGCTCAGCAGCAGGATCATCGCGAAGCTTTCCATCGGCATTCCGAAGACCATCAGGAACGTGTTCATCAGCAGCAGGAACGACCACGGGCTCGAGACGGTCTTGGCCAGCCAGCCGGAGACCGCATCCGGAACGCCCTCGGTGGCCATCAGCCAGTTGAACACGATCGCGCCGCCCACCAGGAACATGATGCCCGCGGAGAAGGCGCCCGATTTCAGGAAGATCCGCGGCAGCTGCGACAGCGCGAGATCGCCGTACACGTAGCGCCCGACGAGGATGGTGTAGACGACCGCGAGCGCCGCCGCCTCCGTCGCCGTCGCGAAGCCGCTGAAGATGCCGCCGAGAATCACGACGCCGAGTCCGAGGGCCGGGATCGCCCGCACGAAGGAGCGTCCCAACCGCGCCACGCTGAAACGCTCGACCGAGCGATAGGCGGGCCCACCCTTCTTGGCGTGGCGCCAGGCGAGATACATGAGCCCGGGAACGACCAGCAATCCGGGGATGATGCCGCCGAGATACAGCGCCGAGATCGACAGATTATTGGTCACCGCGATCAGCACCAGCATCGTGCTCGGCGGAATGATCTGCGCCAGCGTTCCCGCGGTCGCGATCAGGGCGGCGGAGAAATCGACATTGTATTTTCGCCGTTTCATCTCGGGCAGCAGCGCGGAGGAAATCGCGGCGGTGTCCGCGCTGCCCGATCCCGACATCGCGGCGAGAATCGTGGCGGCGACGATCGCCACCTGCAGCAGGCTGCCGGTGATCCAGCCGACGAGATCGACGGCGAAGTCGGTGATCCGCCGCGCCAGCCCGCCGGCTTCCATCAGCATGCCGGTCAGCAGGAAGAACGAGATCGCCATCAGCGTGAAGTTGTTCAGCCCGGTGAAGAATTGATGCGCGATGATGACGAGCGGCACGTCGGTCATCACGACGACGGTGAACGCCGCCAGGCCGAAGACGAAGGCGACCGGCACGCCCATGAGGATGAAGAAGAAGAAGCCGACGCCCAGCGAGATCATGCGATTTCCTCGGCCTCGCCGCCGAACGGATCGTTCCACCGCTCGACGACCCGCAGGATGATCTCGGCGCCGAGGATGACCGTCGACAGGGGCACGGCCAGGAACATCACCCACATCCTGATCTGCAGCACCGGCGACATCTGCCGCAGGCCCGACTCGGTCAGGATCACGCCGCCGTAGAACATGACGCCCATCAGCAGCAGGCTGAACGCCGCGATGACGACGCTCAGGATGCGCTGCGCCGTGAGGTCGAGATGCCGGCTCAACGTGTCGAGCGCGAACATCGCGCCGAAGCGCATCGCCACGCCTGCGCCCACCGCCGTCATCCAGATCTGCGCGTAGGTCGCCAGCTCCACCGAGTAGCTGATCTTGAAGTGGAGGTAGCGACCCATCACGCCGAAGACGACGGCTGCGACCATGAACGCGAAGAATGCGATCAGCGCCGCATCCGTCGCCGACCGGAAGACACGGATGGCCTTCGACACGATTCGAGCCGCCCGCCGCTACGCCCTAGCGCTTGCCGAGCGTCAATTTGCGAGGACGATGGACAGCAGCTCGCGCTCCTTGTCGGTCTTGAGGAACTGGTCGTGGATCTTCTTCGCCGCCTCGCGGAATGGCGCGGGATCGGGCTGCGTGAAAATGACGCCCTTGGCCTTGAGCTGGTCGACGATCGCCTGGTCGCTCGCCTCGTAGCGCTTGAAATGATCGATGCCGACCTGTCGGCCGACATCGCTGAGGATCTTCTGGCGTGCGGGCGGCAGGCGGCGGTAGCGCGCCTCCGACATGATCAGGCAGTTCGAATAGTAGAGCCAGCTGACCTGCGCCCAGTTCGGCGCCACCTCGTAGAATTTTTCGGTGAAGTAGTTGGTGTTCGCCGCGTCGGCGCCGTCGACCACGCCGGTCTGCAGCGACGAATAGACCTCGGTATAGGCCAGGGCCGTCGCGTTCGCGCCGAAGGC
>JANNTF010000731.1:0-4294 GCA_031403455.1 Alphaproteobacteria bacterium
ATCCATTGTGATGGCGTCGCGCTGGTGCGCAGCGCGCTGAACGCGCAAGTGGCTCTGATCGATCCGCACAGACTCATAAAAGGGGAAGCGTCATGCCTGACACCACAATGACGGCCATGTCAGCCAAGCCACATCGTCACGAGCACGCACAATGCGCTGCGCGCCCGGTCGTCGGGGTGAAGAACATCAACCTCGCTCTGCAGGGTGGCGGCGCCCACGGCGCCTTTGGCTGGGGCGTGATGGATGAATTCCTCGAAGACGGACGCATCGAGATAGAAGGCATATCGGGAACCAGCGCGGGTTCCATGAACGCAGTCGTCTATGCCTACGGCAAACTGAAAGGCAACGACGGCGCGCGACAGGCGCTGCATGATTTCTGGAAAGCTGTTTCGGATGCCGGGCAAAGATTTGCGCTTCCGCGCATGCCCTGGGACGCCTGGAAACCGAAGGAGAACCCGATCCAGGATCTGATGAAGTCGATGATGAGTGTCGTCTCGCCATATCAGATGAATCCGATGAACTACAATCCGCTGCGCGAGGTGCTCGAGAAGCAGGTTGATTTCAAGGAACTCGAGCGCAGCCAGTGCACCAAGCTATTCATCTGTGCGACGAACGTGCGCACGGGCAAGGTGAAAATATTCAATACACATGAAGTCACTGCCGATGTGGTTCTGGCGTCTGCCTGCCTGCCACAAGTTTTCCAGGCCGTCGAAATAGACGGCGAACATTATTGGGACGGCGGTTACATGGGTAACCCGGTTCTCTATCCGCTATTCTATCACACCGAATCGCGCGACGTGGTCATCCTTCACATCAACCCGATCGAACGGCCGGGCCTGCCGACAAGCGCAGCGGACATCGCCAACCGCCTCAACGAAATCACTTTCAACTCCTCGCTCATCAAGGAATTGCGTGCGGTCTACTTCGTGCAGAAGCTGCTCGACGACGGCTGGATCAAGGAAGAGCACTGCCACAAGCTGAAATACGTGCTGATTCACTCCGTGCGCGCCGATAACGCGATGTCCGATCTGTCGTCCGCCAGCAAGATGTCCAGCGATTGGGCGTTCCTCACGATGCTCCGCGACCGTGGCCGGGCGCTGGCCTCCGAATGGCTAAAGAATAACTTCGATCATCTCGGCGTGCGCTCGACGGTGGACATGAAGAAGGAGTTCTTGTGAGCGGCGCGAAAAGCGCAAGACACCGATCAGACTTGGCTGCAGCGGTCGCACCGACACGGGCCAGCGGCGACTGAGCGACGAAACGGGGCGATCGCCGCACTGGCCCTGGTGCGGCGGTAGGCGGGTCCTATAGTTTCGGGCCCATGACCATCCATATCCTGAAGCTTTGTGTCGGGGTCGACGACATCGACGAGCTAGCCGCGTGGCAGAAGAAGCGCGCCGCGCAGCGCAAGGCGGCGGGCGAGAAGCATCTCTGCATCCATCGCACCCGCATGATGCCCAAGCGGGTGACCGAGCTGCTCGATGGCGGCTCGCTCTATTGGGTGATCAAAGGCGTGATCCGCGTACGACAGAGGCTGAAGGCGATCGAGCCCGGCCAGCGCGACGACGGCACCGCTTGCGCGGTCTTGGCGCTCGATCGCAAGCTCGTCCGCACCATGCCCAAATTGATGCGACCATTCCAAGGGTGGCGTTATCTCGATCCTCAGGCGGCGCCCACCGACCTCGACGAGGCGGGCGCGGACATCGCGAAGATGCCGCCGGCGATGATCGAGGAGTTGCGGGCGCTCGGTCTGCTGTGACGCGACGACGAGGGAAAAAATCCAAATGGCCAAGATCCTGCTGACCTATCCGTCCGACGAGCGGCCGATCCGCTATGGCGCCGCCGCGCTTGCCGGGTTGCAAGGGCTCGGCACCGTGATGCTCAACGAGCGTCCACACCTGATGACCGCCGCCGAAGTGATCGCCGCTTCGCGCGACTGTGCGGTGATCGTCACGGATCGCAACACGCCGTGCGATGCGAAGCTCTTCGCGAGCCTGCCCGAACTGGTGGCCGTCGTGCGCGCCGCGATGGACGTGCGCAACATCGATCTGGCGGCGGCATCGGCGCACGGCATCCTGGTCACGCGCGCGGGACCGGGGTTTCGCGACGCGGTGGTCGAACTGCTGCTCGGACAGATGATCGATCTGGCGCGCGACCTCAGCACCTACGTCGCCAGCTATCGCCAGGGTGTGATGCCCGAGCGGCGCTCCGGTATCCAGCTCGCCGGGCGTACGGCGAGCATTCTCGGCTACGGCAATCTCGGCAAGCGGATGGCCGAGCTCCTGGCCTTTCTCGGCATGCGGGTGCTCGTTCACGACCCCAAGGTCGCGACGGTCGCCGCGTCCGCCGAGCGGGTGACGCTCGATCGCGCGCTGGCCGAGGGGGATTTCGTGATCTGCCTCGTGGTCCATGACCGCGAGACCGATCAGAGCATGAACATGAACGTCTTCCGGCGCATGAAGCGCTCGGCCTTCTTCCTCAATCCATCGCGCGGTCGGGTGGTCGACGAAGCCGCACTCGAAACCGCGCTGCGCGACGGGATCATCGCCGGCGCCGGGCTCGATGTCGGTTCCGATCCCGACGATGTGCCGCCCGTCCGGCTCGGCGCGTTGCCCAATGTCGTGGCGGCGCCGCATATCGGCGGCATGGTGCCGGAGGCCCTTGCCTCCCAGGCCGCAGATACGGTGGATCAGGTTGCGGCGATTCTCGCCGGCACGATGCCGAAATTCGCGCTCAACCCCGAAGCCGCGCGTCGTCTGCAACCCCCGCGCTAACGCGCGCAGCGGTGCGCCTTGCACGCGAGCCGACGCGTGTGGGAACGTCCCTCGGAAATTTTCCCGGGAGAAACGAACATGATGAACTCGATTTTGCTGTCGCGTCGCTTGATGCTGGCTGGCGCCGCGGCGAGTGCGGGCGCCACGACGATGGGGCAAGCGCATGCCCAGGGCCGCAAGAGCATTCTCGTCATCGGCATGGATATCAGCGATGGCCGCAACTACGACCCCGGCCGCATGGCGGATTATTCGCCGCCGCTGACCAACGGCAATGTCTACGAGACGCTGGTGACGCAAACGCCGGGCGATTACGTCAACGTCAAGCCGATGCTGGCCACCAAATGGGAGCGCGTGCAGGGCGGCAAGGCGTGGCGCTTCACCTTGCGGCAAGGCGTGAAATTCTGGGACGGCTCGCCGTTCACGGCCGAGGACGTGAAATTCTCGATGGACCGCCTGGTCAATCTGAAGGACCAGCCCAGCGTCTATGCCGCCAATCTCGAGAAGGTCGAAATCGTCGATCCGCACACCGTCGATCTCTACATGAAGGATCCGAGCTCGCCGCTGCTGATCAACTGCGCGGCGCCGGCCTTCGCGATCTACTCGAAGGCGCTCGCCTCGGCCAATGGCGCGGTGTCGGACACCACGTCCAATACCGCCGACAAGGCGACGCAATGGCTCAACCAGAATTCTCCCGGCACGGCGGCCTATCGCATGGTGTCGTGGGAGCGCAACACGGCGGTGACGCTGGTGCGCAATGAGAATTGGTGGGGCGGCAAGGCGCCGTTCGAGCGCGTCATCATTCGCCACATCGCCGACGGCGCAGCGCAACTCCTGGCGGTGCGGCGCGGCGACATCGATGCCGCGTTCAACCTGACCGCCGAGCAGCTCGACTCGCTCAAGGGCGACGCGAATGTCCGGCTCGAATCCACCACCAGCCTCGACTACGTCTACATGACCTTGACCAGCAATGCGGAGTTCAATCCGGCGCTCGCCAAGCGCGAGGCGCGCCAGGCCGTTGCGCATGCGATCGACTATGACGGCATCATCAACGGCCTGGTCGGCGGGTTCGCGGTGCGGCCGCCGTCGTTCCTGCCGATCGGTGCCGGCGGCACCACGGTCGAGATGACCAAGGAGTTCGGCTACAAGCAGGATCTCGACAAGGCCAAGGCGTTCCTGCAGCAGGCGGGATTGCCCAACGGCTTCGAGTTCGACCTGTCGATCACCAACGCCGCGATCGTCGGCTCGAACTACCAGGTCATCGCGCAGAAAGTGCAATCCGATCTGGCGCGCGTGGGGATCAAGGCGAATCTGAAATTGCCGATGCCTGCGACATACCTAAAAATCGGACAGGCTGGATTTAACGGCTTTGCCGAATATTACGGCGGCGATGCGAAGAAAGCGTTTGCCGAGGTCAAGGACGAGGCGCTGCAAAAGCAGTTTGATGAAGCCACTGCAAAGGCTGGTGCAGCTATGAAGGCGTTGGCAACGGATATCGGATCGCAACCGGCGACGCTTGATAG
>JANNTF010000732.1:0-1263 GCA_031403455.1 Alphaproteobacteria bacterium
GGATCCCGCCGTCGAACTCGGATGATCGCAAGCTCGTGCTCGACACCTCGCGGCGCATCGCGGAGGCCTATCTCGAATACCAGCATCTGCCCGACGAAGAGCGCCGCGCCAGCATCGAGGCCAAGCTCGCGCCGCTCAACGTCTGAGCCGGCCAGCACGGCGGGATGACGGGGACGGGGATGCAACTGCGTTGGGGGGCGTTCCTCGTCGTCCCCCTGATCATCAGCGCCGGATTGCTGTTCCTGTCGCAGGCGGTTTTCCTGCAGGCGAGTTTCTATGCGGATCTCGGCTTCGGCCGCGTATCGCCGCGCATGGACGCGACGAATTATCTGCGGGTGCTGACCGACGGCTTCTATCTCGGGATCCTCGGGCTCTCGATCCGCGTCTCCGCGCTCGCGGCCGCGGCGACGATCATGTTGGGTTTTCCGATCGCCTTCATCCTGTCGCGGCTGCCGTCGCGCCTCGCCTTTCCGCTGCTGGCGGTTCTCGTGATGTCGTCCTTCGTGACGATCATCATCAAGATCTTCGGGCTGGTCGTGATCTTCCAGGCCGATGGTCCGCTCAACAAACTGCTGCTCTGGCTCGGCCTCGTCGAGCGCCCGGTCTCGCTGATCGGGACGGTGCCGGGTGTCGTGCTCGGGCTCTTCTACTTCTCCGCCGGGTTCGCGGTGATGCTGCTCTACAGCGTCGCGCGCACGATCCCGGTTTCGCTCGAGGAGGCCGCTTCCATCCACGGCGCCAGCCGGTGGCGTGTCATGCGCCGCATCATCCTGCCCTTGAGTCTGCCCGGGCTGGTGGTGTGCTTCCTCACGGTCTTCAACATGTGCATGGGCGCCTTCACCTCGGCGGCGCTGCTCGGCGCCGGCAAGGTGCTGACGCTGCCGGTCCTGATCCAGCGCACGCTGCTGATGGACGTCAAATACGGCATGGCCGGCGCCTTGTCGGCGGTGCTGCTGGTCTCCGTATTGCTCATCAATCTCGGTTCGGTGGTCATGCTGAAGCGGTTTCGCGCGACGCGCCTGGTGGCCGCATGACGCTGCGCGGCCTGCTCGCGACGATCTAGATCGTGCTGGTCTACACGATCATCCTGGCCCCGCTGATCGTCGTGTTCGGCGCATCCTTCAGCGGCACCGATACCGGCAGCGTCGTCATTTCCTATGTCGCCTTCCCGCCGGAGCGCTGGACGCTGGATTGGTATCGCCGCATTCCGGCGAGCCAGTTCACCGCGCTGGCTTTGAGCTTCGCGCTGGCGCTGGCGACGGC
>JANNTF010000733.1:0-2922 GCA_031403455.1 Alphaproteobacteria bacterium
CGCCCAACAGGGGTAAGACATCGCGCCGCTTCATTCGATCACCTCGCCGGCACCGAAGCAGGATGCACCCCGCGATCACGGAGCGTTGCCCTAAAGACTGGCCACCACGCGGATCAAAGCGCAACCACCAATTGCCCGAGAGAAAACCGCGCCCCCCGACCTTCCGTCGTCCCTCCTCGAATGTGGAGGGACTGGCTATCTCGCGACGGCGAGATCGCCGGGGTGGTGAGTCGGCGGCGCTGCGCAAGCAGAAGCGCTGCTGTGGCTTGCGCTGGGTCGTTGTGATCTGGTCCCCGAAAACGGACGCCACGAGGTCTGTTACTTTGACCCTGTGGAGGACCTATGAAAACGGGATCTGATCGGCAGTACACGGCGGAGTTTCGGGAGTCTGCAGTGAAGCAGGTGATTGAAGGCGGTCGCAAGATGAGGGCGGTTGCGCGGTCGCTGGAGATGTCGGTGAAGACGCTGGCGAACTGGGTTTATCGTGCTCGCAAAGGCGAGGCGCTGATGCGTCGTTCGCCGCCTCAGTCGACCTCGGATCTGGAGGCTGAAGTGAGCCGTTTGCGACAGGAGAACGCGCGGCTGAAGCTTGAGAAGGAGATCCTAAAAAAAGCGGCGGCGTACTTTGCGAGGGAGTCGCTGTGAAGTACGCCTGGATCGAAGCGCACCGACAGACTTACGCGACGACGATGATGTGCGATCTGCTGTCGGTGTCGCGCAGCGGCTTGAATGCGGCACGTGGGCGTATCCCCTCGCAGCGCTCGAGCGACGACACGCGGTTGGTTGAGGAGATCCGAGATGGCCATCGCCGGCATCGCGGGCGCTACGGTCGACGGCGCATGGCGCCGGAGGTCAGCGAGGTTCGGGGCCACGCGGTCAACCACAAGCGGGTCGGGCGTCTGATGCGCGAGCATGGTCTGCAAAGCCACAAGCGACGGCGCTTTCGGGTGGTGACGACGGACTCCAAGCACGCGCACCCGGTGGCGCCCAATCTGCTGGAACGCGACTTCGAAGCCGTGGCGCCGAACCAGAAATGGCTGGCGGACATAACCTGTGTGCCGACTGACGAGGGTTGGGTGTACCTGGCGTTGGTGCTGGATTTGTACGCGCGCAAGCTGGTGGGCTGGGCGATGAGCGAGACGATGGCGCAGGAGCTGACGCTGGAGGCGCTGGACGTTGCGCTTGCGTGGCGCGATCCCGAAGCGAAACTGGTGCACCACTCGGACCGCGGCTCGCAGTATGCGGCGAAGGACTACCGTAAGAAACTCGAAGCCCGGGGCATCACGGTGTCGATGAGCCGCAAGGGGGATTGTTGGGACAACGCGCCGATGGAATCGGTCAACGCCACCTTGAAAGTCGAGTGCGTGCACGGCGTGCATTTCGCGACCCGCGAGCAGGCCAAGCGCGCGATCGTCGAGTACATCGGGTACTACAATACCGAGCGCCGTCATTCTTCGTTGGGCTACGTCGCGCCGGCAGCCTACGAGCGGCGCTGGCGCGCCGAGGCAAACTCAGCGACAAAGCCATTGCGTAAACGAGCGACTACCGCGTTACCCACCGACGGCCAATTCGGTTCGTCGCAAGCGACCGAACAGGCCGTCCGTGGATAACGCTCCTCGACCCTCGTGGCGTCCACGAAACGGGGGCCAGTTCAATGTGTGCATCCCCTAGCTCGACTTGAGGAGGGGCAGCGCGGCCCAGCCGCGCGGGGTGGTGAGTCACGATGTTCATGTTGTGACTCACCACCCTGGCGCGCTGCGCGCGCCTGTCCCTCCTCGAGGCGAGGAGGGACGACTGGGTCTGATCACTCCGCCGCCAGCAGGAACATGCGCGCGAGAGGCTCGCGGATCGGGCGGCCGTCGCGTTGCAGGAGGATGTCGGCCATGTGGCGCTGCCAGCGCTGCGAGACGGGATTGTCGGGGATCGTGTCCATGCGGTGGTCCTTGCGCCGCTCGATATGCGCGAACAGCAGATTCGACTCGGCATGGAGATAGATCTCGTAGCGCAGGATCCCCGTGCCGAGCAGCATCGCGCGCATCTCGGGCCAAAGCGCGTCGTGGCGGCGCTCGTACTCCACCGCCGCACCCGGTTTGAGATGCAGCACGAAGGCGATGGTCTCGGTCTCGTTCATGGCAGGCGCTCCCCGGCTGGAATTTCCACGTGCTCGCTGCGGCCCGCGGCCCTCGACGAGCGCAGCATCGCCGCGATGATCGACACGGTCGCGGCGCCGACCTCGCCCGGCGAGCAATTCTCGCCGCGGCCGCAGGCGAGATCGATCAGCGCCTGGATCGGCCCGTCGCAGCGATAGGCCCATTGGCCCGGCGCGATCGCGAGCTTGCGATTCTTCCCGTCATGGCGACGCAGCTCGCAATGGTCGCTGTCGAAGGCGATGTCGAGCACGCCCTCGCTGCCGGTGATCACCAGGCGCAGGAAAGGCCGCTGCCCCTCCGGCATCGCGGCGGCGCCGCTGAGACTCGCGACCGCGCCGCCTTCGAACAGCAGCGCGCCCGCATCGACGAGATCGACCGGGCCCGGCCCCCAGCAATGCGCGCTCACCGCCGCCGGCTTCAACCCCGTGAGCCACAGCATCATGGCGAGGGAATGCGAGAGCTGACCATAGGCGAAGCCGCCGCCATGCTCCGGTGCCTGCCAGGTCGAATGATGATCGGGCGGAAAGAACGTCGTCTTCCAGCTCTGGAGTCCGACCGCGCCGTCGAACACCGCGCGCGTCGCGCTCACGAAGCTGCAGAGGATATGTTCGACCCGGCCGACCGCGCCGTCGCGGATCATGCGGCGCAGCTCGCTCACGCCCTCGAGATACTGATGCCCGTTGGCGATCAGCAGCTGCACGCCGGCCGCGCGCGCACGCGCGACGAGATCCCAGGCCTCCGCGGCGACCAGAGTCATCGGCTTCTCGCACAG
>JANNTF010000734.1:0-15543 GCA_031403455.1 Alphaproteobacteria bacterium
CGCTCGTCGAGTATCTGACGACCCGGAGCGCGGGGTCGATTGATCGCTACGTCCTCCTCGATGCGCAGGTCTGGATGACCGACGCGCAGCTCCAGGAACTGTGGCGCGAGATCACGCGGACGGCCCGCCCAGGCGCGCGCGTCGTCTTCCGTACCGCCGGCGAGGCAACTCTGCTGCCGGGTCGGATCGAGGATGCGGTGCTCGCGCGCTGGGACTATGCCGCCGATGCCTCGCGTGACTTCCATGCGCGTGACCACTCGGCCATCTATGGCGGGTTCCATCTGTACCTGCTGCGCGCGTGACTCAGTGACACCGAACGAGTCCGCCGCCGCGCTGATGGATCGGATCTACCGCCCGCAGCGCTGGATCTACGATTTCACCCGCAAGCACTATCTGCTCGGCCGCGATGATCTGATCGACGCATTGACGCCCGCGCCGGGCGACCGGGTACTCGAGATCGGGTGCGGCACGGCGCGCAATCTTATCATCGCCGCCCGCCGGCATCCGCACGCGCGGTTCTACGGCGTCGATCTCTCCGCGGCGATGCTCGAAGCCGCGCATCGCTCGGTTACCAGGGCCGGCCTGTTCAATCGCATCCGCTTGGCGCGCGCCGACGCAACGGGTTTCGATCCGGACGCGACGCTCGGCGCAGGCGCGTTCGAGCGGGTGATGATGTCCTATTGCCTGTCGATGATTCCCGACTGGCGCCGCGCGCTCGGCAAGGCCGTTGCCGTGACGGCACCTGGCGGCGCGCTCCATGTCGTCGATTTCGGCATGCTCGAGGGCCTGCCATCTTGGTGTCGCGCGATGTTGCATGCGTGGCTCGCGGGCTTTCACGTCACCCCGAGCGCCGAGCTTGAACGTGAGATGCGTCGCCTCGCCGCCGAGACCGGCGCCGAGCTGCGTTTTGAGCGGCTCTTCGGAGGCTATGCACAGGGAGCGGTGTTGAGGCGACCGGCACGAAGTCCAGCCGGCGACTCGACCGGCCGTCCATCACCCGCAGGACGGCTGTTATAGATCTGGCGCCGAGCTTTTCCCGCTCGCGCAATCACCCTGGTCTCGGTACGCTCGCGCCAGCGACTTGGAGTGCACCGCGCTGCGGGCACCCCGCTCGCCGAAACGACGCGCGAGACCCCGTAGCTCAGCAGGATAGAGCAACAGTTTCCTAAACTGTGGGTCGGAGGTTCGAATCCTCTCGGGGTCGCCAGCGCTGGAGTAGAATGGAACTGGGTGAATCAAGATCAGCGGGCGGTTAGAGAGAGAAATCTTTCGCCGATGATGAGATTGGTCTCGATCGGCATCAAGGGGAGGCGATGATGAAGCTCAGGCTCGTACGAGAGCAGTATCGGCCCGACAGTACGATCGGCCGCATGTTCGTCGATGACGTATTCGAGTGCTTCACGCTCGAGGACGGCGTCAGAACGCAGAAGATCCGTGGTGAGACGGCGATCCCCGCCGGCGCCTATCGGGTCACGGTCGATGACTCGCCGCGGTTCAAGCGCAAGCTGCCGCGCTTGCATGACGTGCCGAACTTCAGCGGTGTTCTGATTCATCCCGGCAATACCGCGGCGGACACGGAAGGATGCATCCTGGTCGGACGGAAATGGCAGCCCGGTGAGGAAGCGATCGGCGCGAGCCGAGTGGCGTTCGACGCGTTGGTTCCGAAGATTGTATCGACGATCGCTCGCGGCGAGGCGGTGTCGATCGAGGTGGTGCAGGAGCGCGCGCCCTCGGAACTCATGCAGCGCGCGGTTCGGCCGACCGCCGCAAGGCCGGTAGGCGCTCGCCCGGCGGCGAAGAAGCGGACCGCAAAGACTCCCGCCAAGCGCATCGCCAAGTCGCAAGCGACCGCGCCGCGCAAGAGCACCGCGAAGCGCAAGCCGTCCCGCAAGGTGGCAGCAAAGAAGAGGCGGTAGGCGAGTCGCATGCTGTGCGACGGCGTGCTCGCGTCTCGACCCGAAACGATCTTGCCTTGCGTATGAGAGTCGGAGCAAACCTCCTTCACTGAAGCAGGCCCTGCCCCTCGGCGTGCGCTGATGAAGCGGGATCTGGACAACTGGACCGCCCGCTGCGGGTCGGAGGTTCGAATCCTCTCGGGGTCGCCAGCTTTTCATGGGGTTCGTATCCCAGACACCATTCCCGTTGGGGAGAGAGCGTGATGTTCACAACCGGTATGAACTTCGCGCTCGGCGACGAGGTCGAGGCGTTGCGCGACACGGTGCATCGCTGGGCGCAGGAGAAGCTGGCGCCACGCGCGGCCACGATTGACGAGACGAACGCGTTCGCGGGCGATCTCTGGCCGCAGCTTGGCGCCTTGGGGCTGCTCGGCATCACAGCCGATCCCGAGTTCGGCGGCTCGGGGATGGGCTATGTCGCGCATGTGGTCGCGGTCGAGGAGATCTCGCGGGCCTCCGCATCCATCGGTCTCTCCTACGGTGCGCATTCGAATCTCTGCGTCAACCAGATCAACAAGAACGGCACGCGCGCGCAGAAGGAGAGGTACCTGCCCAAGCTCTGCTCCGGTGAGCATGTCGGGGCGCTGGCGATGTCCGAGTCGGGCTCGGGCTCCGACGTCGTCTCGATGCGGCTGCGCGCGGAGAAGCGCAACGACCGCTTCATCCTGAACGGCTCGAAGATGTGGATCACCAATGGTCCGGATGCGCAGACCCTCGTCGTCTATGCCAAGACCGATCCCGGCGCCGGCGCGAAGGGGATCACCGCCTTCTTGATCGAAAAACAGATGACCGGGTTCTCGACGGCGCAGAAGCTGGACAAGCTCGGCATGCGCGGCTCCAACACCTGCGAGCTGGTGTTCGAGAATTGCGAGGTTCCGTACGAGAATGTCCTCGGTGCGCAAGGCGGCGGCGTCAAAGTCCTGATGTCCGGCCTCGACTACGAGCGCGTCGTGCTGGCGGGTGGTCCGCTCGGCATCATGGCGGCGTGCATGGACGTGGTCGTGCCCTATGTCCATGAGCGCAAGCAATTCGGCCAGGCGATCGGCGAGTTCCAGCTGATGCAAGGCAAGCTCGCGGACATGTATGCGACGATGAATGCCTGCCGCGCCTATGTCTACGCGGTGGCGGCGGCGTGTGATCGCGGCCAGACCACGCGCAAGGACGCCGCGGGCTGCATTCTCTACGCCGCCGAGAAGGCGACCTGGTGCGCGCTGGAGGCGATCCAGGCGCTGGGCGGCAATGGCTATGTCAGCGCATATCCGACGGGACGCCTGCTGCGCGACGCCAAGCTCTACGAGATCGGCGCCGGCACGTCCGAGATCCGGCGCATGCTGATCGGGCGCGAGATCTTCAGGGAGACCGCGTGATGGGTGTCCTGCGCAGCAATGTGTCGGCGCGTGGCGCGGGGTTCGAGGCGAAACGCGACGCCATGATGGCGGCGCTGGCGGCGGTCGAGGCGGCGGCGCTGTCGGCCTGCGATGGCGGCGGCGCCGTGGCGCAGGCGCGGCACGCGGCGCGCGGCAAGATCCTGCCACGCGAGCGCGTCTCCCGGCTGCTCGATCCGGGTTCGCCGTTTCTCGAGATCGGCATGCTGGCCGCGCACGGTCTCTACAACGGCGATAGTCCCGGCGCGGGACTGGTCACCGGGATCGGTCGCGTCGCCGGCCGCGAAGTGATGATCGTGTGCAACGACGCGACGGTGAAGGGCGGCACCTATTATCCGATGACGGTGAAGAAGCATCTCCGCGCGCAGGAGATCGCCGAGCAGAACGAGCTGCCTTGCGTCTATCTCGTCGATTCCGGCGGCGCCAATCTGCCGAACCAGGACGAGGTGTTTCCCGATCGCGACCATTTCGGCCGGATCTTCTTCAACCAGGCCAACATGTCGGCGAAGGGCATCGCGCAGATCGCCGTCGTCATGGGCTCCTGCACCGCGGGCGGCGCCTATGTTCCCGCGATGTCGGACGAGACCATCATCGTCAAGGAACAGGGCACGATCTTCCTCGCCGGGCCGCCGCTGGTGAAGGCGGCGACAGGGGAGATCGTCACGGCCGAGGAACTCGGCGGCGGCGATCTGCATACGCGGCTCTCCGGAGTCGCCGATCATCTCGCGCGCGACGACGCACATGCCCTCGCGCTCGCGCGTCGCGCGGTGGGCAATCTGAATCACACGAAGCGCATGGATGTGGCGCTGCAGACGCCCGAACCGCCGCTCTACGACCCGGCTGAGATCATCGGCATCGTGCCGGCCGGTCTGAGGACGCCCTACGACATCCGCGAAATTCTGGCGCGCGTCCTCGACGGCTCGCGCTTCGACGAGTTCAAGGCGCGCTACGGCGCGACGCTGCTGTGCGGTTTCGCGCATCTGCACGGCATCCCCATCGGGATCGTCGCCAATAACGGCGTGCTGTTCTCCGAAAGCGCGCTCAAGGGCGCGCATTTCATCCAGCTCTGCTCGCAACGCCGGATTCCGCTGGTGTTTCTGCAGAACATCACGGGCTTCATGGTCGGCCAGCGCTACGAGGCCGAAGGCATCGCCAAGCACGGCGCGAAGCTTGTGACCGCCGTGGCGACCACGCAGGTGCCGAAGATCACGATGCTGGTCGGTGGTTCCTTCGGCGCCGGCAACTACGGGATGGCGGGCCGCGCCTATTCTCCCCGCTTCCTCTGGACCTGGCCAAATTCGCGCATCTCCGTGATGGGCGGCGAGCAGGCGGCCGGCGTGCTCGCGAGCGTTCGTCGCGATGGCATCGAACGCAAGGGCGGCAGCTGGTCGACGGACGAGGAGGAGAAATTCAAGCGCCCGATCATCGATCAGTTCGAGCGGCAGGGTCATCCGCTCCATGCCGCCGCGCGACTCTGGGACGATGGCATCGTCGATCCGCGGCGCACGCGCGACGTACTCGGCTTGAGCCTGTCGGCCGCGCTGAATGCGCCGGTGGCGCAGACGCGCTTCGGCGTATTCCGGATGTAGCGCCAGGCGCGCACGGAAGAGAGATCCCCATGTTCAAGAAGATCCTGATCGCCAATCGCGGCGAGATCGCGTGCCGGATCATCCGCACGGCGAGACGGCTCGGTGTCCAGATCGTCGCGGTCCACTCCGACGCCGATGCGCAAAGCCGGCACGTCGCGCTGGCGGACGAGTCGTATCGTATCGGCGCGGCGCCGGCGGCCGAGAGTTATCTCCAGATCGATCGGATCATCGCGGCCGCTCGGGCGAGCGGCGCCGAGGCGATCCATCCCGGCTACGGATTTCTCTCGGAGAATGCCGATTTCGCCGATGCCGTGACGAAGGCGGGGTTGCGCTTCATCGGGCCATCCGCGGCGGCGATCCGCGCGATGGGGCTGAAGGATGCGGCGAAGAGCCTGATGGAAAGCTCGGGCGTGCCGGTCGTGCCCGGCTACCACGGCAGCGAGCAGGATCCGGGCTTCCTCGCCGCGCGCGCGGGCGAGATCGGCTATCCGGTGCTGATCAAGGCGCGCGCCGGGGGCGGCGGCAAGGGCATGCGCCGCGTCGACCAACCCAAGGATTTCGCGGCGGCGCTCCAGGGCGCGCAGCGTGAGAGCAAAGCGAGTTTCGGCGACGACCGCGTGCTGATCGAGACATGCCTGACCAAGCCGCGACATATCGAGATCCAGGTGTTCGGCGACGATCATGGCAACGCCATCCATCTCTTCGAGCGCGATTGCTCGCTGCAACGTCGCCACCAGAAGGTGATCGAGGAGGCGCCCGCGCCCGGCATGTCGCCGGCGATGCGCGCGCAGATGGGCGCCGCCGCGGTGCGCGCGGCGCTGGCCATCGGGTATTCCGGCGCCGGCACGGTGGAGTTCATCGCGGATGTCGCCGACGGGCTGCGCGCGGATCGCTTCTACTTCATGGAGATGAATACGCGTCTCCAGGTCGAGCATCCCGTGACGGAGTGCATCACGGGGCTGGACCTCGTGGAGTGGCAGCTGCGTGTCGCCTGCGGCGAGACCCTGCCGTTGCGCCAGGCGGATCTGGCGATCGATGGTTGGGCTTTCGAGGCGCGGATCTATGCCGAGGATGCGGGCAAGGGCTTCCTGCCCGCGACGGGACGCCTGCACTATCTCGCTTTGCCACGCGACGAGAATGGCGTGCGGGTCGACACCGGGGTACGCCAGGGCGACGACATCACGCCCTTCTACGATCCGATGATCGCGAAGCTGATCGTCCACGCACCGACGCGGCGCGCCGCGCTCAACAAGCTCTCGGCCGCGCTGGCGAGTGCGCATGTGGCCGGCACGGTGACGAATATCGGCTTCCTGTCCAGGCTCGCCGTGCAACCGGCGTTCGTCCGCGGAGATCTCGACACCGGCATCATCGAACGTAACCTGCAGGCGCTGATCGTGGCGATCGAGCCATCTCCCGCTGTGCTGGGCATCGCGGCGCTGGCGGCGCTCGGGCTGATCCGCCCGCGTGCCGGTTCGGATCCGTGGGATACGTTGATCGGCTGGCGGCAATGGAGCACCTCCACCCAGTTCGCGCTGCTCGACTGGAATGGCGAGGCGCTCGAGATTCGCGTCACATCGACGGCACCGGCTAGTTTCGGGGTTTCCAGTTCACGCGGCGACGCGGCGATCGCGATCGAGACGATTTGGGGCGACCATGTGCGCTACACGATCGACGGTCGTATCGTCTCGACGTGTGTCGTCGCGCATGGCACGCATGTGACGGTGTTCTGCGATGGCCAAGCCTATCGGTTCGGCGTGGTGGATCAGCTGGCCGCGCCGGAGGACGGCGAGGTCGGCGGCGACACGGTGACGTCGCCGATGCCCGGCCTGATCAAGCTCGTCGCCACGACGTCCGGTGCCGAGGTGAAGCGCGGCGATGCGCTGGTCGTTGTCGAAGCGATGAAGATGGAGCACACGATGACGGCGCCGCGTGACGGCAAGGTGGCCGAACTGCGGGTCCGGGTCGGCGAACAGGTGCAGGACGGCGCGATCCTGCTGACGCTCGAACCGGAATCATCTTGAAGACGTGCATCGCCATCATCGGATCGGGACCCACCGGTCTGCTCCTCGGCCAGCTGCTGCACACGCGAGGCATCGAGAACGTCATCCTCGAATCGCAGAGCAAGGACCATGTGCTCGGTCGCATTCGCGCGGGCGTGCTGGAGCAGACCACCGTCGAGATCCTGCGCCAGGCCGACGTCGGCGCGCGCATGGACCGTGAAGGTCTGGTGCATGAGGGGTTCCAGATCTTCTTCAACAACCGGCTCGAGCGCATTTGTTTCCATGAGCTGACCGGCGGCAGGAAGATGATGGTGTATGGCCAGATCGAGGTGACGCGTGATCTCATGGCGGCGCGCGAAGCCTGGGGCGGCATCAGCGTCTATGGCGCGCAGAGCGTCCAGCCGCATGACTTCAGAGGCGATCGACCACGCGTCACCTACGCACAGGACGGCCGCGCGTACGAGCTTTCCTGCGACTACATCGCGGGCTGCGACGGGTTCCACGGCGTGGCGCGCGCGTCGGTGCCTGCGGCGGAGATCAAGGAGTTCGACTATGCCTATCCGTTCGGCTGGCTAGGCGTGCTGGCGGATGTGCCGCCGGTCGAGGACGAGGTCAGCTATTGCAGCCACGAGACTGGCTTTGCGCTGTGTTCGCTGCGATCGCGCGCGCGCAGCCGCTACTACATCCAAGTCCCGAGCGGGGAGAGGCTGGCGGATTGGTCGATCGATCGCTTCTGGGTGGAACTCAGACGGCGCCTGCCCGATGCGGCGGCTGCGCGCCTGGTGACCGGCCCCGCCCTCGAGATGAGCATCGCGCCCCTGCGCAGCTTCGTCTGCGAACCGATGCAATTCGGCCGGCTATTCCTCGCCGGCGACGCCGCGCACATCGTGCCGCCCACCGGGGCCAAGGGCTTGAACCTCGCCGTGCGCGATGCCGACACGCTGTTCGCCGCTTTCAGCGCCGTCTATGCGACCGGCAACCGTGAGCTCCTCGACGGCTATTCGCAAAATTGCCTGCAGCGCGTCTGGAAGGCGGTGCGGTTCTCCTGGTGGATGACGACGTTGCTGCACAAATTGTCGGACGATCCGTTCCAGCGGAAGATCCAGCTGGCCGAGCTCGACTACACGATGAGTTCGAAAGTCGCGCAGACCGTGATCGCGGAGAACTATGTCGGATTGGCGTGAGGGATCGGTCACGCGCTACTTGAGCAGCACGTTGGTGATCTCGCGCATCTGGGCGCGCGCGCGCAGAACGTAGAAACCCTGCGCGGCGAGATGGCTCGGAAAGAAGATGCCGTCGGGCGCACCGTTCATCACGATCAGCGGGTCCATCGCCGCGGCATGATCGAGCGACTGCAGCATGTTCTTCCACAGCGTGCCCACGTCGCGCTCGCGGATGATCTGGCTGAAATCAAGCGCCAGTTCGCGCAGCAGCATGCTGTACGCGTAGCTCTGCCCCTTGATCGAATAGAAGATGTCGTCGGCGCGGGTGTCGAAGAATTGGCCGCCCTGTTCGGTGATGCGCTGATCGAGCACCGCGGAGGATGAACCGAGATCGAGTGCGATGCGATCGAGCGTCGCGAGCAGATTGTCGCCGCGCTTCTCGAAGACGGCCTGACCGGCGGCGAGGCGGGCGTTGTACTTGATCAGGCCCTGCTGGGCGCGGCGATACTGTGCCTCGCTCGTGGCCTGCGGCCAGGGCGATGTCGCCAGATCGATGATCCATTTGTCGCCGGGAAACTGCAGCAGACCGGCGGCCTCGCGCAGATCGGCGTCGTCCTGACTGGTGCCGCGCGCGCGCCCGACCTGGTCACGCAGTTCGACGGTCAACCGCGCGATCGCCGCGATCATGCCCTGTTGGAAATTCGGCATGTTGTCGAGCCAATGACCGGGCAGGAACCAAGGGTCGTTGGCGACCCAACGATTGACGTCGGTTTCGCGATGGATGAGCGCGGCCGCCATCGCGACCGCGCGGCTCCCGCCAACCGGCACAGCGGAATCCGCCACAGTGAAGCCCGGATCATTGTCGATCTTGTGAATCGTCAACATGCCGAGCGGCAGGCCGATGACGACCAGGATCAGGGCGATGACGGGACTCCAGCGCCACAGACGACGGCGGGGTTTGGATGATGTCGGTTCGAGCGCGGGATCCGAGGCCATTGTCATGGGATGTCCTGACGAGAAGAGGAGGCTTGGCCGGCCGTCACCGGCGCACATAACGGATGCCGAGTCCACATCGGCACGCGGCGGGTTCGGTTCAAGACGCGCGGGACGGCGCAACGCGCCGGCGCGTCTGGACTCGCACGTTGGCTGCCGTCACGCTGCGTCGATCTCGAACCGGTCCGGAGCGCTTGCACATGTCTAGCAAGAAATCGTCGGTGACGATCGATGTCGATCTCGACGCCAGGGGCAAGCAGATCGGCACGATCAAGCTGATGCATTCCGATGATCGCCACGGCTACAGCGTCATTCCCGTGCCGATCGCCGTGGTCGCGGGTGGTGAGGGGCCGAGCGTGATGCTGAGCGCCGGCAATCACGGTGACGAGTACGAAGGCCAGATCGCATTGCAGGAGTTCGTGCGACGGATCGATCCGGCCGCGATGTGCGGTCGGCTGTTCATCCTGCCGGCGTTCAACTATGCGGCTGTCATGGCGGCGTCGCGCGTGTCGCCGCTCGACGGCGGCAATCTCAACCGCGTCTTTCCCGGCGATCCCGATGCGGGACCGACCTCGGCGCTCGCCCATTTCGTCGCGACGGAGATCCTGCCGCGCAGCAGGTTCGCGATCGATTTCCATTCCGCCGGTAAGAGCGCGACTTACCTGCCTTGCACCTATCTGCATTGGGGTGGCGAAACGGCGGCCAAGCGTGCGCGGCTCGACGGCGCCTATGCGTTCGGGGCGCCCCATGTCGTGATCGCCGGCGGCGTAGCCAATGCGGGCTCGATGACCGCCGAGTGCGGTCGCCAGGGCATCACGATGGTGTCGACCGAGCTGGGCGGCGCCGGCACCGTCACACGCGCGACGCTCGAGCTGGCGCGCGTTGGTCTGCGCCGCTGCCTCGCGCATTGGGGCGTGCTCGCTGCGACCGATGCGCCCGCGCTGGGCAAACCAATGCTGCTGCAGCTTCTGGGTAAACAGGGCTCCGTGATGGTCGAGACCGATGGGCTGTTCGAGCCGCTGCGCGAACCGGGTGAGCGCGTCGCGGTCGGTGATCTTGCCGGCTACGTCTATCCGGTCGGCGAGTTGACCCGCGAGCGCGTCGCCGCACGCTTCACGGCTGGCGGCGTCATCGTGACCCGCCGCGTTCCCGTGCTGGTGCGTCGCGGCGACCTGCTCTATGGGCTCGCCTCGGAGACCACCGAGATCGAGCTTGGTCTGGGCTAGCTTCGCTCTCCCGACTGTGCGGGGAACCTGCTTGCTTCGACACTGCGCGGCGCAACGAAGCGACGTCGCGCGCCAGTTCCTCGCGAAGAACTGCGACCCGTCATGGCCAGTGCCGGCGGGCCCGCAAGACACGCACGACATGGAGGTATCCTTGAAAAATCGTTCTGCCACGCTCGCTCTCAGTGCTGTGCTCGCGCTCGCCGCGCTGGGCGCCGCCCAGGCCAAGACTCTCGTGTACTGCTCCGAGGGCAGCCCCGAAGGGTTCAATCCCGCCCTCTTCACCGCCGGTACCACGTTCGACGCTTCCGGGCGCCAGATCTACAACCGGCTGACCGAGTTCGAGCGCGGCGGCACCAAGGTCGTGCCGGGCCTCGCCGAGTCCTGGGAGATCTCGCCCGACGGGCTTTCCTACACGTTCAAACTGCGCCGGGGCGTGAAGTGGCACAGCAGCCGGTTGTTCACGCCGACGCGCGACTTCAACGCCTACGACATCGTCTTCACCTTCACGCGTGCGTGGAATAAGGAGCATCCCTTCCATGCGGTGTCCGGAGGCAAGTACGTCTATTTCAACGACATGGACATGCCGAAGGTGCTCAAGGCCGTCGACTAGATCGATGACTACACCGTGCGCATCCTGCTGAATTTACCGGAGGCGCCGTTCATCGCCAACGTCGCGATGGATTTCGCCTCGATCCAGTCGGCCGAATACGCGGACACGATGCTGAAGGCCGGCACGCCGGAGAAGATCGACACCGATCCGATCGGCACCGGGCCGTTCTATCTCGTCCAGTATCAGAAGGACGCGATCATCCGCTTCAAGGCGCACCCGACCTATTGGGACGGCAAAGCCAAGATCGACGATCTTGTCTTCGCGATCACGCCCGACAGCTCGGTGCGCTACGCCAAGCTGAAGGCCGGCGAGTGCCATCTCATGCCGTATCCGAACCCCGCCGATCTCGAGGCGATGCGCAAGGATCCGAACATCAACCTGATGTCGCAGGAAGGCCTGAATATTGGCTACTGGGCGTTCAATACCGAGAAGGCGCCCTTCACCGACAAGCGCGTGCGCAAGGCGATGAACCACGCGGTCAACAAGCAGGCGATCATCGACGCGGTGTTCCTCGGTTCGGGCAAGGCGGCGACCAATCCGATCCCGCCGACGATCTGGTCCTACAACAAGGAGATCAAGGACTACGCCTATGATCCCGCGAAGGCGAAGGCGATGCTGGCGGAAGCCGGCTTCCCCAACGGCTTCGAGACCGATCTCTGGGCGATGCCGGTGCAGCGACCCTACAACCCGAACGCCAAGCGCATGGCGGAAGTCATCCAAGCCGACCTGTCGAAGATCGGCGTGACCGCGAAGATCGTCACCTATGAATGGGCGGAGTATCTCAAGCGCGCGCGCGGGCGAGCATCAGACCGTGCTGCTCGGCTGGACCGGCGACAACGGCGATCCGGACAATTTCCTCAAGTCCTGCTCGGTTGCGCCGCCTCCAAGACCAGCGCGTCGCGTTGGTGCTTCAAGCCGTTCGACGATCTCGTCGTTCAGGCCAAGCAGATCTCCGACATCGAGAAGTGCATCTCGCTCTATGAGCAGGCCCAGGTCATCTTCAAGGAAGAGGCGCCCTGGTTCACGGTTGCGCATTCGGTGCAGTACAAGCCGGTGAGCAAGAAGGTCGTCGATTTCCGCCTCAGCCCGTTCGGCGGCCACGTCTTCCACGGCGTGGACATCAACGAGTAAGATCGCAAGCCGAAGGCCGGGCGGGAGCGCATCACACGCTCCCGCCCGTGACCTGCCTGCGATGCTCCGCTTCCTGTTCACGCGTCTCAGCCTGATCATCCCGATATTTCTCGGTGTGACGCTGCTCACGTTTGCGATGATTCGCCTCGTGCCCGGCGATCCGATTCTCCTGATGGCCGGCGAGCGCGGCATGGCCGAGGAGCGCTACCAGCAGCTGCGCAAGGAATACGGTTTCGACCAACCGGTCCTGGTCCAGTACGGCCATTACATCGCCGATGTCGCGCAAGGCAATCTCGGCAAATCGATCATCACGCGCGAACCTGTCATGACCGAGTTCCTCGCGCTCTTTCCCGCGACGATCGAGCTGTCGATGACGGCGATCGTGATCGCCGTGCTGATCGGGTTGCCGGTGGGAATCATCGCCGCCGTGCGCCGCAATTCGATCTTCGATCACACCGTGATGGGTTTGTCCCTGACCGGCTATTCCATGCCGATCTTCTGGTGGGGATTGCTGCTGATCCTGCTGTTCTCGGTCAATCTCGGCTGGACACCCGTCTCCGGCCGAATGTCCGTGTAGTTCTTCATCGAGCCCGTGACGGGTTTCGCGCTGATCGATGCCTGGCTCGCGAATGATTGGAAGGCGTTCCACTCCGCGTTGCGCCATCTGATCCTGCCCGCGCTCGTGCTCGCGACCGTTCCGCTGGCGGTGATCGCGCGGATGACGCGCTCTGCCATGCTCGAAGTGTTCAACGAGGATTACATCCGCACGGCGCGCGCCGAGGGTCTGTCGCCCTTGCGTGTGGTCGGATTGCACGCGCTGCGCAACGCGCTGATCCCGGTGGTCACCGTGATCGGCCTGGAGATCGGTCGGCTGCTGAGCGGCGCGATCCTGACCGAGACGATCTTCTCGTGGCCGGGCGTCGGCAAATGGTTGATCGAGTCGATCCGACGTCGCGACTATCCCGTCGTGCAGGGTGGCGTGCTGATGGCCGCCAGCATCGTCATGCTGGTCAATCTCGGTGTCGATCTCCTCTACGGCCTGATCAATCCGCGCATCCGCAAGGGCCGTTGAGATGGACGCCCGACCCGAGACGACCGCGTATCAGCCGCCGCATCCGCTGGTCGAATTCCTGCATTATTTTCGGCAGAACAGCGGCGCGGTGCTCGGCTTCTGGATCATCCTGCTCTTCGCATTGCTCGCGATCTTCGCCGATGTCGTCGCGCCGCATCCGCCGGCCGAGCAGTATCGCGATGCGTTGCTGCGCCCGCCCTTCTGGATCGAGGGCGGCTCGACGCGCTTCCTGCTCGGCATCGACGATATCGGCCGCGACATGCTCTCGCGCCTGATCCATGGCGCACGCGTCTCGATGGCGGTCGGCTTCACCGTCGTCTCGATCGGTATCGTGATCGGTGTCGTGCTGGGGCTGATCGCCGGCTTCTTCCCGGGCATCGTCGACATGGTGATCATGCGCGCGATGGACACGCTGCTCGCGCTGCCGTCGCTGCTGGTCGCCATCGTGGTGGTGGCCATCCTGGGGCCGGGCCTGTTCAACGCCATGCTCGCGGTGTCGATCGTCGTGCTGCCCGGCTTCGCACGGTTGACGCGCGCGTCGGTGCTCACGGAATTGTCGAAGGACTACGTCACCGCGTCACGCATGACGGGCGCACGACAGCTGCGCCTGATGTTCGACACCGTATTGCCGAATTGCATGGCGCCGCTGATCGTGACGGGGACGCTCGGCTTCTCGACCGCGATCCTCGACACCGCGGCGCTCGGCTTCCTCGGGCTCGGCGCTCAGCCGCCGACGCCGGAATGGGGCACGATGCTGGCGGACGCCCTGCAGTTCATCCAGCGTGCCTGGTGGGTCGTGACGCTTCCGGGCTTCGCGATCCTGATCTCCGTGCTGGCGTTCAATCTGATGGGCGACGGGTTGCGCGATGCGCTCGATCCGAAGCTGAAACGCTGATGGCGCTGCTCGAGATCCGCAACCTCACGGTCGAGTTCGTCACGCGCCGCGGCGTGTTCCGGGCGGTCGACGGCGTCGACATGAGTCTCGACGAGGGTGGCGTGCTCGGCATTGTCGGCGAGTCCGGTTCCGGCAAGAGCGTATCGATGCTCGCGATCATGGGGCTGATCGGCTATCCCGGCCGCGTCACGGCGGACCGGCTGAGCTTCGGTGGCCACGACCTGCTGACGCTCGACGCGCGGGCGCGGCGCAAGATCATCGGCAAGGACATGGCGATGATCTTCCAGGAGCCGATGTCCAGCCTGAACCCGTGCCTGACCGTCGGCTTCCAGATCATGGAAACGCTGCAGGTCCACGAAGGCGGCGATCGCGCCCAGCGCAAGGCGCGCACGATCGAGCTGCTCGGTCAGGTCGGCATTCCCGCGCCCGTGACGCGGCTGCGCGCCTTCCCCTATCCGCTCTCGGGCGGCATGAGTCAGCGCGTGATGATCGTGATGGCGATCGCCCGACCAGCGGCGCGCTGGTCGTCGACGGCAAGGATGCGACGACCGAGCGCAAGCAGGTTGGTCCCGAGTTGCGGCGCGCGGTGCAGATGGTGTTCCAGAATCCCTACGGGTCCCTCAATCCGCGCAAGACCGTGGGCGCGACTCTCGAAGAGCCGCTGGTGATCAACACGAAGCTCGACGCGGCCGCGCGCGCCGAGGCCGCGCGCGTCATGCTCGCCAAGGTGGGGCTACGGCCGGAGCACGATGCGCGCTACCCGCGCATGTTCTCCGGCGGGCAGCGCCAGCGCATCGCCATCGCGCGCGCACTGATGCTCAATCCGCGCGTCGTGGTCGCCGACGAGCCGGTCTCGGCGCTCGACGTCTCGATCCAGGCGCAGGTCCTGAATCTGATGATGGATCTCCAGGCAGAGTTCGATCTCGCCTATCTGTTCATCTCGCACGATCTCTCGGTCGTGCGGCACATCGCCGACGACGTGATGGTGATGTATCTCGGACGCCCGGTCGAACACGGTCCGAAGGAAGAGCTGTTCGAGACTCCGCGCCATCCCTACATACGCGCTTTGCTGGCCTCGACGCCGTCGACCGATCCCAAGCGGCGCGGCGCGCGCAAGGCGCTGGGCGGCGAATTGCCATCGCCGCTGGATCCGCCGCCTGGCTGCGCCTTTCACAAGCGCTGCCCGCACGCGACCAGTCGCTGTACTGCCGAGCGTCCCGAGCCAAGGTTGATCGACGGTACGCTCGTCGCTTGTCACCACGCGGAGAATTTGCCGGGTTTCGTGGCCGTCTGAACCTCAGGCCAGCCATCCGCGTTGAGCTAGGCGATTCACGCATCTCCGGAGCGAAACGCCAGCTGCACTCGTCGCCCCTCCTCGACTCGAGCTACGGCATGCACACATCTCCGGAGCGAGAAGCGGAACGTGTCACTGGCTTTGCGCCACTCGTCGTCATGAGTTTACTGAGCAAATAAGCGGCTGTTGCGGCGTGATTTGCACTTGGAGTGGCGGGTTTATCCAGACTG